>RECR01000066.1 GCA_007693955.1 Gloeocapsa sp. DLM2.Bin57 | reverse complement strand
GTCTTGATTATACGATAAACTGGTTATTTATTCGGATATTTTTAGATTAAGTTTTGCTCTCTCTAAGGGTAAGGTTGAACAACGAAATAAACCCCCAAGTTTAGCCACTTCTCCATAGGGAGTCTCGATCACCTCAAAACCATGGTTACGTAAAATTTGATTAACTCTACTAAAACGAAGATCAGAAATCACCGTAGTTGGATCTAAAGAGACAAGATTAGCTGTTAAATGAAACATTTCTTCTCCTGATACGGTAATGAGATTTTCAGGTTTGATTTGATCAAGGATGAATTCGGGAGGTTGGGAAAATCCCCCTGGATAAAATAAAGCGTAATTTTGTCCTAGGGGAGTAAAACCACAATCTAGATGCAATATACGAGATTTGGGGTCGTCTTCTGGGTTATCGGAAGCTTTGGTATAAATTGGGATTACTTGCCAATCTGAAAACTGTTCAGCTAAGATATCAATAGCTTCGGGATCTGAACGTCGGCGATCTCCTTTGTCACCAATACCTACTAACAGGGAATTTTGCCAAATTACTACATCTCCTCCTTCTATATTTACTTGGGGTGGTAACTCCCAGGTTTTTACTCCTAAAGATGCGATTATTGGTTGTAAACCCTCTTTTTCTTTAACTCTTTGGGGTTTTTTGGGGTTACTCCAGACAAAGGTATCACCTATCACAAAACCGAGGTCTCGCACAAATATCTGTCCTGTTTGGGGTAAGTTAAGAGGGTGGATAACCTGTACTCCTCTTTGTTTGAGTAAGTCGGAAAATTGCTCTAGTTGTGCTATTAATTGTTCATCTTTAGGACTTTGACCGAGTTGTTGATAATAGAAATTAGTAGCGTTGTGGACATGATCTTGTTTACCCCTATCTATAGCTATACCTACGATAACGGTTTTAAGGGGGGAAATTTCATCACGAATATTAATCATATTTAGTAATCAGCATCAAGTTTAGTTACAGATTTAAACCAACCACGTTTCCAGAATACCCATAATAGAGCAATTCCGATCGCTAACATAATTCCTAAACAGACAAAATAAGCATAATACCATTTTAACTCTGGCATATTTTCAAAGTTCATCCCATAAACTCCAACGATAAAAGTTAGGGGAATAAAGATAGTGGAAATTACGGTGAGCACTTTCATAATTTCATTTAGTTTATTACCCATCGCTGAGACATAAATATCTAATAAACTTGAGACTAATTCTCGGTAAACCTCAATAATATCGATTATTTCCACAATATGATCATAACAATCTCTTAAGTATATCTGTACCTCTTTATCAATTAAGGGGTTTTCATCTCTAATTAAGGTATGAAGTGCGTTACGTTGGGGCCAAATCGAACGACGTAAGGCTAAAAGTTCCCTTTTAATACGATAGATTTTATTCATGGTACTGCGAGTGGGATTATTAAGTATCGCTTCTTCGATTTCTTCGATACGATCCTCACAAGCTTCTAATACAGGGAAATAACCATCAATAATCGCATCCCAAAGCGCATAAGCTAAATAATCAGTACCGCGACTACGAATCGTACCATGACCGCGAAGAATGCGATCTCTTATATGATTAAAACAGTCTCTTTCTGGTTCTTCTTGTACAGTTAATAAGTAATTTTTTCCCAAAACAAAGCTAACTTGTTCAATCCAAAAGCCCTTTTTTTTGGGTAGCACCATTTGGGTAATAATTAACAATTGGTCGTCATAATCATCAATTTTAGGACGTTGGGGAACGTTAACTAGATCTTCCAATAAAAGAGGGTGTAAATTAAACACCCTTGCTAATTCTTGCCATTTTGTTTCACTCCCTAACCCTGCGATATCAAACCAAGATACTGAACTAGTTTCTAAATAGGGTAAACAATCTTCTGGTGTTAAATCTGACGACTGAGAAGCCTCAATAGAATCATAATCGATCAAGGTAATTTCTACGGGTTTAGCGTCTGGTTCAATTCTGAGAGTTCCTGGTAAAGCGCCAGGAAAGTCATAAGCATAGTCAAATAAATCCTCTTCTGTTATTTCTGTGGGGTTAGTTTGATAATGAGATATTATTTTTTTCATAAAAACTAAACATAATTATTCAACAGTTATTTTAGTTGATTAGAGGTTTTTTGGCTATGCTTATTTTTATAATATTGATATCCTAAGTAAAGCGCTGCAGCAATCTGTATAGGAATAATAGTTACATAGTATTTAAGGAAAATAGGTAAATCTAACCCTGAAAAAAACATAAAATAACTTAACCCCCCAAAAACAAAGACGGTTCTAGTTATTAGTTTATTGGCTTTTTTTCTTTTCATATTTATTTAAAACCAAGGTTTTCTGCCAGCTATATAAGTTTGATAAAATTCTTGATCAGATTTAGTTAAATACATAATTCCTTCGATTAATCCGATTATTCCCATGATAAAACCAGCTATACCAAGGGTTAGTAAAGTTATCAGCAACATTATAATTCCTGCGGTTGTATATCCCAGAAAGAATTTATGGATACCAAAACCACCTAATAAAATACCCAAGATTCCCGCAATAATCTTTTTATTATTAGCATCTTTAAAATCGGATTGAGTCATAATCTTACCTCAATTCTTCACATAGCATTTAGATTATAACTAGTTTATTAGCCTTCTAGGGTTAATTTACATAATTTGTTAAGATTGCTTAGTTTAGATCAAATACGCTAAAAATATAGCAAGAAGGAATGCTGAGATCTTGCACCAGTATTTCCACTATATTTGTAGTTACAAATCTTTTTTTGAGCTAGTGGAAGATTTTTGACTGCAAAAAACCAAGTATAGCAGAAGGCAGATGGCAGGAGGGAATAACAGAGGATGGGAACTTATCTACAAAACTAGCGTCTTAACTATCATGATTATCAAAAAAATGAGGTTAAATCAGGGAAAATAAACAGTTTTTAGCTGTTTTGCTAGTTATTTCTCTGTTATTTGGGCTTCCTGTTAGGGCTGACTCTTCTTTTGACACTTTTGAAACTGAAATTACACAAGAAGTAGAGAATAAAGATGATGGTGATGATATACAGGAAAATCAGATAGAGGATACTGATGACATTGATACTGATGACATTGATACTGATGATAACGATGAAGTATCCAACTAACCACCGCTAACAGGAGGAATCAAAACTACTTCGTCACCATCCTGCAGAAAAGTGTCAGGGGTAACGAATTGATAATTAACACCAAAGCGGGTTAACTCCCGCCAAATCTTTAACTCAGGTTTTTCGGTTAATAATTGCTCTAATACAGCTATAACAGGGGTTTGAGCGGGAAATTCCCGCTGTAATTCTGTTACTCCATAAGCATCCTGATAAGCTGCAAAGAGTTTGATTGTAATGACAATCTTAGCCACATCAGCCATGGGTAACAAATTTAATCTTGAGATAGTCTTCTTCCATTGTCGCACCAGATGGGCTTAAAGCTGCTAAAGCTTGGGGTAAAACTAGATTACGTCGATGGTTACCGATGCGCACGTTTAACTCGTCTCCTGTTTTATTTAACTGAATTTGTTCTTTAGGAATACCAGGTAAATAGAGTTCGAGACTGTAGTTATTACCATCTTGTACAACTCTGACGGTGTTTTCTTGATAATAAACCTGTGTGGGATCTTCTTCCCCATAAAGTATATCTTTGAGTTGATGTAAAGCGGTTAATCCACACATTTCCGCTGAAAATAAGGGCGCTTCTTTAACGGGTAAGGGGTGAAAATTATCGTAAATTTCTTGTTTATAGATTTGTTGATTTTCTTTCCAACGTTGAAAAAAAGGATCGTTGACTGAATCGGGAATGATGCGATTAGCGATGACTAAATCTGTGGCTACATTATACAAACTTAGATAAGCGTGTGCTCTGAGAGATTCTTTAATTACCATCTTCTCAGGATTAGTCACCAAACGGACAGAGGTTTGACTATTATCGGTTAAAACCTTTTCTAAAGCTTCGATTTGCAGATAAAATTCGTAGGGTGCGTCCATCACTTCTTGATCAGGGAGAGAAAAACCAGTCAAAGGACGAAATATCGGCTCAAATAATGGTCTCAAAGCCGCTGACATACCTTGTAAGGGTTTATAAAAGCGTCTCATATACCATCCCCCCACCTCTGGTAAACTTAACAGTCTCAATGCTGTTCCCGTGGGTGCAGAATCGATGATTAAAACCTCAAAGTCTCCCTCGTCGTAGTGACGCTTAACCCTTACTAAGCCAAAGATTTCGTCCATTCCTGGTAAGATAGCTAATTCTTCTGCTTGGACACCATCTAAACCTCTTGCTTGCAGTACTTGGGTAATGTAGCGCTTGACTGCTCCCCAGTTTCCTTCTAATTCTCTAAGTGCGTCTAATTCAGCACCCCAGAGATTATCAGCGATTTTGATGGGATCGTGTCCTAATTCTAAATCAAAGCTATCAGCTAGGGAATGAGCAGGATCTGTACTCAGTACTAGGGTTTTGTAGCCTAATTCAGCACAACGTAAACCTGTAGCTGCGGCTACAGAAGTTTTGCCTACTCCACCTTTTCCTGTCATTAAAATTAAACGCATGGGGGAAAATAGTAAGAATCTTTACATTTCTTATTATTACCTAAAATGAGTCTAGACCGAGAAAGATTGATTATTTTTACTCGTTATCCCCAGGCTGGTAAGACCAAAACGAGGATGATACCTTTATTGGGTGCCCAAGGTGCAGCTCAATTACAGCGTCAAATGACTGAGAATACTTTAAAAATGGCTCAATCAGTGCAATTACACCGTGATTTATCTTTAAAGGTTTATTTTACTGGTGGTAGTTTAACTTTAATGCAAGAATGGTTAGGAGAAGATTTAAGTTACTCTCCACAATCTCAAGGTGATTTGGGAGAAAGGTTACAATCAGCTTTGTTAGATAGTTACACTCAGGGAATGACTAAGGTTGTATTTATTGGTATTGATTGTCCTGATTTAACCTCAGCAATTGTTAATCAAGCTTTTGAGTCTTTAGAGACAACTGATGTAGTGATTGGTCCTGCGGTAGATGGTGGTTATTATTTAATTGGTATAAAAGGGAATTTTCCAGCATTATTTCAGGGTATTAATTGGGGAACAGAAGTTGTTTTTAAACAAACCCAAACCATCGCTGCACAACTCAATCTACAGGCTAGTTATTTACCTATTCTTGCAGATATCGATCGCCCTGAAGATTTACTATTTTCTGACAAAAATCTTAAGTTTTGGTATAAAAAGATATAAAGATATAGAAAGTTAAAGATTCAGTGTTGACATTATGCCAAAAGTTGTTTCGATACACTCCTATCGAGGAGGGACAGGAAAGTCTAACTTTACTGCCAACCTGGCAACTACAGTTGCACTGCAAGGGAAACGAGTCGGTGTAGTCGATACGGATGTTCCCTCACCCGGGATTCACAATCTATTTTGCCTAGAGCCAGAGCAGATGGGCAAAACCCTGAATAATTATCTTTGGGGAGAAATCCCTATTCAGGACGCAGCCTATGATGTTAGTGCTAATGTGGGAGTAGAAGGGGAAGGAAAGCTGTTTTTCATCCCCTCTAGTATCAAAGCAGATGACATCGCCAAAATTTTGAAGGACGGCTATGATGTTAAGCTTTTAAATGACGGGTTTCGTAGTTTTGTCAAATCCCTCCAGCTTGATTATTTATTTATTGATACTCATCCGGGTTTATCCAAAGAAACCTTTTTATCTATCGCCCTCTCCCATGTGCTTATTGTGATTTTGCGCCCCGATAAGCAAGATTACCAAGGCACGGCTATTACCGTGGATGTAGCACGACAACTGAAAGTCCGCAAAATGTTGCTGGCGATCAACAAGGTTCACAGTAAACTTAATCTTGATGCTCTAAAACAGAAAGTTGAGGAAACCTATGCTGAAAAAGTGGCGGGGGTTTTTCCTTTGTCGGAAGATGTGGTGCAACTTGCCAGTGAAGGAGTGTTTTGCGCAAAATATCCCGAACACTTAGTAAGCCAAGAATTCTGTAAAGTAGCGCAGCAAGTTATGGAGGTATAGGCACAATGTCAACTAGCGGAGATTTACAATCCCTTGCCAGTTCAATTACAGCGGTTACGTCACCTTTTCGGAATTATTTAAACAATCTCTACGAAAAATATCTCTCCTTGAATGAAGGTAAGGTTGCTGATTATATTCCCGAATTGGCATTGGCAAAACCAGAGTGGTTTGGTATTTGTATTGTCACTACGGATGGACAGGTATTTGAGGTAGGGGAATGTCAGCAATTATTTACTATTCAGTCCATTTCTAAAGCATTTGTGTTTGGATTGGCTTTGGAAGATCATGGGCGAGAATATGTCAATAGTAAAGTCAGTGTTGAACCCACTGGAGAAGCCTTTAACTCCATTGTGTTAGATGAAGCAACCAACCGTCCCTATAATCCAATGGTGAATGCAGGAGCGATCGCCACAGCAGATTTAATCAAGGGGAAAAATAGCACGGAACGATTGAAACGAGTACTGGAAATGTTCAAACGTTACACCGGAAGGAATCACGAAGTTAATATGCCTGTATTCTTGTCCGAGAAGCAAACAGGCTACCGCAACAGAGCCATGGCTTACCTAATGCTAAATTTTGGCATGGTCAGCGACAAGATTGACGAAACCCTAGATCTTTATTTTCAGCAATGTTCCATTTTAGTAAACGCTAGAGATTTGGCGATGCTCTCAGCAACCCTAGCCAATGGCGGCATCAATCCGATCACCAAAGTACGGGCGATCGATGAAAAGTATGTTCAAGATGTGATTAGCGTCATGTTGACTTGTGGGATGTACGATGCTTCGGGTGAGTGGACTTATCGAGTAGGAATACCCGCCAAAAGTGGGGTTGGGGGTGGCATTACTGGTGTTGTTCCCAGCAAGTTGGGTATTGGGACATTCTCCCCATCTTTAGACGTCAAAGGCAACAGTGTTCGAGGAATCAAGGTGTGTGAAGACCTTTCTAAAGATTTTGGCTTGCATTTATTTAATTTTGCCAAACCAGAGAGGGATTTACAGGAATGGATCACAGGTGGTGATAACTTGGATGACTGGTAATACTGTTAATAAAACTAATAAAACATCTCGCAAATTCAAACTTCGCACTGTCCTAGTCGTCCCTTTTGTGTTGCAAATTGTGACTGCGGTGGCTATAGTGGGTTATCTTTCCTTCCGTAATGGACAAAAAGCCATTGGTGATTTGGCAACTCAACTTAGCCAACAAGCAAGTAGCCGCGTTAGTCAGCAGTTAAGCCATTATCTCGCTGTCCCCCAACAGGTCAATGGAATTAATTTGCAGGCGCTCGAACTAGGTTTGATTAATTCTGAAGATGTCAACACAATGGGGCAGTTCTTTTGGAAACAAATGAAGTTATTTAACGACTTGAGTGAGATAAACTTTGGCAGTTCCCAAGGAACATTTATCGGGATTGGACGAGAAGATAATGGTTCTCTCTATCGGGAAATGATTCAGCCAGGTGCGGGGAATCTCTCTAACCGCTACGCCCTTGACGATCAGGGTAACCCTACCGAAATCCTAGAATCCGATGAGTATGAATTTCAAGAAGATACTTGGTATAAAAGTGCTGTCATTTCAGGTCAACCAATTTGGAGTCCCATTTATCAGTGGTCTGCCCGTGATCAGCGACATCTGATTTCTCTTAGCTATAGCTACCCAGTATATGACTCCTCAAATGAGTTGGTAGGGGTGTTAGCAGTAGAGTTTATCCTAAACCAAATTAGTGATTTTCTGCGCAGTTTAGACATCAGTCCCTCTAGCAAAATTTTCATTATGGAACGAGATGGCATGATCGTGGCCAGTTCTAGCTTGGAAAGACCCTACCTTAAGGTTGATGGTGAAGCAGAAGGGATGAAGGTCTCCGAGAGCCAAGACCCCCTAATCTTAGATACGGCAAACCAGTTGCGCGATTACTTTGGCACATTTGATCAAATCACTACGTCGGAAATTATGCCAATGAAAATTAATCAGAAACAAACGTTTGTGTCTGTTATCCATTGGAAACATGATTCAGGACTCAACTGGGTGATCGTGGTGATAATCCCAGAATCAGATTTTATGTCACACATCAATGCCAATACCCGTCATACAATTGCCCTGTGTTTAGCAACTCTGATTTTGAGTATTATAATCGGCATTCTGACCGCCCGATCTATTACCCGTCCCATTATTCAAATCACTAATGCTTCCGAAGAAATTGCGACAGGGAATCTTGACAAGCGAGTAGAGAGTGATAACTTTATCGAAATTCAGGAAATTGATACCCTGGAACATTCGTTCAATAGTATGGCGGGTCAATTAAAGAAAACATTTGAAAGTCTAGAAGCTAAAAATGAAGAATTACGCATTGCCGAGGAAAACTACCGCAGTATTTTTGAAAATGCTCTAGAAGGTATCTTCCAATCTTCCCCCTCCGGGCGATATCTCAATGTTAATCCAGCTTTAGCCAAAATTTATGGTTACGACTCCCCTGCTGAGATGGTCGAGAACATCACTAATATTGGTGAACAGGTTTATGTCGATCTAGAGACTCGGATTGAATTTAGAGAATTACTAGAAACACAAGGGATCTTGAAGGATTTTCAATACCGTTCTTACTGCAAAGACAATAGTATTATCTGGACGCAAATTGATGCGCGGGTTGTCAAAGATAAGCAAGGGAATATTTTGTATTATGAAGGTACTGTGCAAGACATTAGTGATCGCAAACGCCGAGAAGATGAATTGAAAAGGCAATTAGAGGAATTAAAAATTGAAATTGACCATAACAAACGAGAAAAAGAAGTGGCAAATCTCACAAATAGTAGCTTGTTCCAAGAGGTCCAGCAAGAGATGGCAGAAGTGAACTTGGATGAATTTTGGGGGTAGATGCAGTTAGCTATGTTTGTATTAAAACATCCGCTCTTTCGGCATTATGGGTAAATTTGTATCTAAAGTCACACTTTTTCTCTATTGCAAGAGTGCCTCTAATCATTCTTGTGAAAGCTTATCACCACAAGTACACCGAGAGCAAAACTTAATCCATCACTACACCCCACACCCTACCTCAATTAGGGAGACCATTGAGGACGAAACCCAACAAAAGGTAACTCTTCTAGAGATACTTGTCGCAGATCATTTAACTCGGTGGGAGGAATTAATAATAACCACAAGTTACCACCGATTATTTCTGCTCCAGAATTAGTTCTTAAATTTTGTCTAGTTTCCACACTATTAGTTAGTTGGGAAAATAAATAACTTACTGCTTCTACCTGTCTATAGTTATCCTGATTAGCTTGTGGCTCATTAGTAATAACTTGGTCAAAAATTAACCCTAATCCATCGGGAGCTATACTGATATTCATATCTTGATAATTAGTAAGTTCTAACAAGGGTATTAGCTCTAACGTTTCTAAATTAATCACCACAAAATAAGGATTTTCTTGATAAAAGTCTCCTTCTATTAATTCTGTCATTAAGCAATATAAATGAGTAGAATTAGCGTTAAATTCACAATCAATTATTGAACCTGTCGTATTAAAAACCTCTAATTTTACACCACGATTATTGACATAAAATAAAGACCGTGTATAACGTAAATCAGGATTATCTGTGTTAAAATTGACTAAAGCTGCCGCTGAACCATCCCGAGAAAAAGTTAAGACTTGACCAAAACTAGGCAAAAAATTCAAAGGTTCTTGATCCGTTACTAAAGATATTAAGGCAATACCTTCACCTTGAGCAACAGCTAAAGTTTGACTATCTGGAGCTATCAAAAAGTTACCACCTTGAATATTTAAAGGTTTAGGTGCTTTTCCCGATTCAATTAACCATAAATCAAAGTCTAACGGATTATCTCTTTTGATTCTTTGTACGACTATTTTTTGACCATCTGCTGATAAGTCAAATTGATTGTTTTGATAGTCTTTATTGTCAAGTATCAGGGTTAACTCTGGTTGATTATTACTACCATTCAAACCTGTATTTATTGTATATAATTGCTGTTTTCTTACTGCATCAGTTTCTTGTTTATCAGCAGCAGCAAAGAGAATTTTATCTCCTTGGGGATAAAACAAAAAATTAGTAACGATTAAATTAGCAGGAGTGAGAATCTTTTGCTCTTTAGTCGTAAAATTGTAGAGAATAAGTTGACCAAGAGTAGGACCAGTAGTACTGATAAATGCTAAAGCGCGATCGCGACTGACTACTTCTCTAACAAAAGGTTGTAGGGATTCTCCCGTTAATCCTTGACCTTGAGGGATATTAATTTGATATACTTCTCCATAGGGAGCAGGTTGATTAAGGGTATAAGCCATACGTCTTCCCGCCCAACTTATTCTACCAGGTAAGGGTGGTTCAATACTCAGACTAGCTTCCACAGATTGACGATCTATAGGGCGATCGAACCCAAGAATAAAAGCGACATCTTCAGCGCCGATAACTTTATTTTCCCAGCTAAAGTAATTAACTTTTGGACCTGTATGTAAAAAACAATTCTCACCACATACTTCCCCAGTCCAAATTAAGAGGGCAATAATGAGGCTGAAAATAAGGATTAAGATAGTAGCTAGTCTATCTATAGCTAGGGTTTTTTGACTCATCAGTTAATAAGCATAAGGATCGCTAGGTGTATCAATGGGGATAATTTCACTAGGGTTAATTACTAGTTTACGTTCTCCGATTAATTCTTGAGAGCGCATTTCTCCTATTACTTTAATCCAACTATCAGTAGGATAACTAACCCGTGATTGGTTTAATTCTACGGGAAGGACGACAGAATAAGCATCTACAGCACAACAGGTAATCACAAAACGAGCCACTAACAGATAATTATCGGGTAATTGTGGATCGTGAATCACAAAACCCGTAACGTTAACAGGTTGACCATCGTAAGCGTCTGGCTCTGGGTAAGCATTCAGAGTACGTACCCAATCAACCAGCGATCGCTCTTCGGGGTTACTAGCTACCTGAAAATGTTGTATTTGCGCTTGAGTAAGAGGGAGAGACTCTCTAACTCCACGATGTAAAGCGGTTTGACTACTTAATAAGGATGGTCCAATCACAAATCCAAGAATAGCAGTAAACAACATCAAAGCACTTCCCCAACTTGGAGGAAAAGTGCTTAAATTAGTAGGGTTAGATTTACCTGCTCTAACTATTTTACGAGAAACGGGCAAAATTTGTGCAATAGCTAAAATCAGTAAAATTATACCCGTTCCTAACACCAAACCAAAGTAATTAGGATGAATTAACAGTCTGAGTTGACCATTGAACCAATATCTGATTAGCAGTATTGCCCAAGCTAAAATTGCCAGAATGTCTAAAATCATATCATTTTTGTTAAGATAATCTGTATTTTCATAGGTTAACCCATACTATTACAGTAGCAAGAGGAAAAATATTCATGAAAGCCATGATTCTGGCAGCAGGAAAAGGTACAAGAGTAAGACCAATTACTCATACAATTCCCAAACCAATGATCCCAATTCTCCAAAAACCAGTAATGGAATTTTTACTGGAATTACTGCGCAAACATGGTTTTACTGAAATCATGGTCAATGTTAGTCACTTAGCAGAAGAAATTGAAAGTTATTTTCGGGATGGTCAACGTTTTGGGGTTAATATCGGCTATTCTTTTGAAGGTAGAATCGTCGATGGAGAGTTAATCGGTGAAGCTTTAGGTTCAGCAGGTGGTATTCGACATATTCACGATTTTAGCCCATTTTTTGACGAAACTTTTGTGGTTTTATGCGGTGATGCACTGATTGACTTAGATTTAACCGCAGCCTTAAAATGGCATAGAGAAAAAGGATCGATCGCCACAGTAATTACTAAACCAGTTCCTCTAGAGTCTGTTTCTAGTTATGGAGTGGTAGTGACAGATCCTGAAGATCGCGTAATTTCTTTTCAGGAAAAACCCTCTCAAGAAGAAGCTTTAAGTACTAATATCAATACGGGTATTTATATCTTTGAACCAGAAATTATTAATTATATTCCCCCTAACCAAAAATATGACATCGGGGGTGATTTATTTCCTAAATTAGTAGATATGGGTGCTCCTTTTTACGCGGTATCTATGAATTTTGAATGGGTAGATATTGGTAAAGTTCCTGATTACTGGCAAGCTATACGAGGAGTACTATTAGGAGAGATTAAAAATGTTCCTATTCCTGGAAAACAAGTTAGAGAAGGGATCTATACAGGTTTAAATGTCGCGGTTAATTGGGATAAAGTAGATATCACAGGTCCTGTCTATATTGGTTCGATGACTAGAATTGAAGATGGAGCAAAAATTATCGGTCCGACGATGATTGGTCCTAATTGCTGGATTTGTAGTGATGCAACCGTTAGTAATAGTGTGATTTTTGAATACTCCCGTCTAGGTCGAGGTGTACGTTTAATTGATAAACTAGTATTTGGGCGTTACTGCGTGGATAAAAATGGCTCAGCTATCGATTTACAAGCAGCAGCGCTAGATTGGTTAATTACCGATGCTCGTCAGATTCCTAGTCATGAGGAAATCCTTGAGCATGAAAAAATGGCTCAATTGATTAAGTTAGATGCAAAGTAACCACAAGTGGAAATAGCGCAAGTTATTGCTTTAGAGGTCGCCAATCCTGGCGATCGCCTTGACCACTGGCTAACTACACAGCTAGATGACTTATCCCGTGCGCGGATACAAAGATTAATTGACCAAGGGTTAGTATTACTTAATGGTGAAATAATTACAGCCAAAAAAAAGAAATTAAAAACAGGCGATCGTCTAGTAGTTAATCTCCCTGAAGCAGAAACAGTGGATTTAGCACCAGAAGCGATCGCCCTAGATGTTCTTTATGAAGATGAATCTTTAATCATTATCAATAAACCCGCAGGTTTAGTCGTACATCCCGCACCAGGACACCCTTCAGGAACTCTAGTCAACGCGCTATTATACCACTGTAAGGATTTACCAGGTATTGGGGAAGTAAAACGCCCAGGTATTGTACATAGATTAGATAAAGATACCACGGGAGCTTTAGTAGTAGCCAAAACCGACTACGCTTATCAACACCTACAAGCCCAAATTCAAGCTAAAACAGCCCGTAGAGAGTATTTAGGAGTTGTCTATGGTGCACCGCAACAAACAGCAGGAGTAATCGAGTTACCCATTGGACGTCATCAGATAGATCGTCAAAAAATGGCGGTTATCCCCGTAGAAAAGGGTGGCAGAGAAGCGAAAACAACCTGGAAAGTTGTGGAAAGATTAGGCAACTATAGCTTATTACATTTTGAGTTAGATACGGGACGCACTCATCAGATTAGGGTACATACCAGTCATCTAGGTTGCCCTTTAGTAGGAGACCCTGTCTATAGTTCGGGACGTTTTCATAACGTTAAATTACCAGGTCAAGCACTCCACGCTTGGAAATTGACTCTAACCCATCCTGTTACCCAAGAATTAATCGAGGCGATCGCTCCCTTACCCAAAGAGTTAGAAAAACTATTAGAGTATTTGCGTAAATGATGTTCACATTACCCTGGATCATCATAGATCCATTATTGAATAACTGGTTATTAGAAGATATCGGGAGAGGAGATCGCACCACAGCAGGATTATTAGCCCAATCATCCCCCAAAAAAGCTACCTGGATAGCTAAACAACAGGGAGTAATCGCAGGTTTACCAGTAGCGGGAAGAGTTTTTAACCTGATTAATCCTCAAGTCAACTTTTCTGCTTTGGTAACCGAGGGAACTTTAGTCACACCAGGTGAAACCATCGCTACCCTAGATGGACCTCTCGACGCATTATTAATGGGAGAAAGAGTCGCTTTAAATTTAGCTATGCGTCTGAGTGGAATTTCCACCCTAACTCGGGAATACGTAGCCAAAATTGAGGATTTACCAACCCAACTCGTAGATACCCGTAAAACCACACCAGGGTTAAGGATACTAGAAAAATACGCCATTCAAGTAGGAGGAGGTCGTAACCATCGTCTTGGTTTAGATGACGCAATTATGATTAAAGATAACCATATCGCAGGAAGTGGAGGAATAGAGCAAGCTATCAGTCAAATACGTCAAACTATGCCCTATCCTCTTACCATAGAGGTAGAAACTAGTAATCTAGCACAAGTAACAGAAGCGATCGCCCTTGGCGCTGATATTATTATGCTCGACAATATGACCATTCCCGACATGGTTAGTGCAGTAAAATTAATCAAATCCCAAAACCCCCACATCAAGATCGAAGCATCAGGTAATATTACTTTAGACAATATTCGCGCTGTTGCTAAAACCCGAGTAGATTATATCTCTACTAGTGCCCCCATTACTCGTTCTTCTTGGTTAGATTTAAGTATGAGAATTATATAGTACTCTTGGAAGAGAGGAGGGAGTGTGGAGAGACGGGGAGTAGGGGAGTAGGGAGTATAAAATATGGCTCTAATAACATATGCTACGTAATACCGTTCCACCTAAAACCTAACTCTTTATTTGCCAAGATTGCGCTTCATTTGTTCTAATTCTTGATTAGTTTCCCATTCTTGAAAGGTTTTTTCCAGAGGATCATTATATTTATCATAAGATCTAGTACTTTCTTGCCAACCTTTGGTAGCTGAATCAGTCTGATAATTACTTGTAGCTTGGTTTTGGGCGATAGTTTGCGCTTTTATTTGTGCTTCTTGCTTTTTTTGGACGATTTCTTGTAGAAGTTTTTTAGTTTGCACTATTTGTTGTTTAACTACTTCCATTTGTCCCCAAACCAGGTTACCCTGGTGTAAAAGAGAAGCTTCCCTCTGGGCTGCTTTTTGGGCTAATTCTTGTTCTCCCGCGTTTTGGGCTTTTTTAACCCGAGAATGCCAAGTTTGAATATCTTGGGCTAAACTAAGTATTTGTTGCTGTAATTGTCTTTCTTGGGATTCTAGATTAATAATTTTTTTGAGTGTGTCTCTTTCTTGTTCTTTGAGTTGTTCTACAATAGCGTTAATTTCTAGATGGGGATTATTGCGTAAAAATTCATCTAGTCTTTCTTCGAGAAAACGATTGAGATCATCAAATAAACCCATAATCTTTAACCTTTTAGAATGTTTTACCTACAGCAACGGTTTTTATTTGGTCGTTATAGCTGACTATAGCTTGATTATCTATAATATCCTGGAGTATCCAACCTGTAGCAGCTATTTCTTGTCCAATTTGCACTCTTTCAATGACACCATTCCAATCAAACAGGGCGATCGCTCCTTGTTCTGACTCTAATAATCCTATCAGAGTACAGTTAACTTGAGTATCTACTAAAGGTGGTGTTACAGCTACTTCATTAGGAAAATTGGGAGGTGGAGGGGGTGGTAGTGGTTCAGAAATTGGGGGTGGAGTTTGGGTAATAATCTGAGGAGGTTGATACAATGGGATATAGACTCGCTCTGGTTGTTGTTTGTTGTTATGATCTGGTTGTTGAGCTAAATTAGTTGTCGATTCTCTGTATAGTTTTTGCTGTTCAATTCTGCTTAAAGCATTTTGTAGATAAACAATAAACTCTTGTTCGGAATCATTAACTGTGGTTGTTTCAACCTGACTGATACGATTACGATTACCTATCCAAGCAATTACTCCCAATAAATAAACACAACTACCTATAAATAATATTTTATCAAGTTTTAGTAACATAAATTTAATTGTGAAAAATCTATTTTCCTTAATTACTACCAGAAGTCTATTATTATTTTTTTTGCTGACAGGTTGTCAAGCAGAAAGTATCCCTGAGACATCTTCAAACCCTGATAATGGTGGTGTGACTGAAAGTCAGTTAATTCTATCTAATGCTATTTTAGAACAAGCTAACCCCGCAGGACAAACTCTCTGGAGAGTTAAATCAGTTGAAACTAAATATAGTCCGGATCGTCAGTTTGCTTATCTAGATGGTGTTACTGGTAATTATTGGCAAAATCAGGAATTAGCTATCTATCTTACCGCAGAAAAAGGTCAAGTTATTGACGATGGTGAGATTATTATTTTAACAGATAATGTGGTTATTACTGATGTGCGCAATCAAACGGTGATTACGGGAGATGAACTAACTTGGTACACCCAAAATAATTTATTAATCTTGAGAGGTAATTTAGCTGGTAAACATACCCAATTCAATTTTACTGCTTTAATGGGAAAATATTATACTGATACTCAGGAATTAGAGTTAAGCGGAGATGTTGTCGGTTATAGTCAAGAATCTCCTCTGAAATTTAATTCTAATCAATTACTTTGGCAAATAGAGTCAGAAAATATTCTAGTTAATTCTCCCGTAGAAATAGTTCGTTATGATGAACAAGCGATAATTACTGAGAAAATTACGTCTGACAAATTAGAGATAGATTTAGAGTCACATCAAGCCAAGTTTAGCAATAATGTTGAATTTATTTCTTTTCAACCTGCTGTACAAATTGCGAGTAATTCTTTAATTTGGTATTACCAAGAAAGAAGAATTATTGCTGATGAACCCGTGAAAATAGTACACCATGAAGAAGAATTAACCCTAACAGCTAATCAGGGAGAATTGGATTTAGTAACAGAAATTGCTCATCTCAGTAATGGTGTTCAGGGTAAAACTCCTCGCAATCAAGCTAATTTATATTCTCGGGAGTTAACTTGGTCAATTAATACTCAAATAGTAGAAGCGAGAGGAAATGTGGTTTATGAGCAAATTGAACCCGATTTACACTTAAGAGGAGATAAAGCTATTGGTACTCTTCAAGATAATAATATCGTCGTTACTGGTAGTGAAGAAAATCAGATAGTTACAGATATTAAATGGTAGATTTTATAGCGCTACTTGACAAGGGAATAGGGAAGAGAGAGGGAAGGTTCCACCTCTCTAGGAACTCCTTTCTTCCCCTATAATTAGGCTGTTTGTTGTTTCGCTGCTGCTTTTTTAGCTTTCTTGACAGGATCCATCCAAACTTCTAAGAATGAGAAAAATCGCGAAGACAATAAATTCAGAATTAAATAAATTAAGGCGATCGCTGCGTAAATTTCAAAAGCGCGGAAAGTGACAGCTACCGCTAATTGTCCTCGACGGAATAACTCTTCATAACCAATTACCGCTACTAAGCTAGTGTCTTTGAGTAGGGTAATAAATTCATTACCTAATGGTGGTATCATCCGACGAAAAGCTTGGGGGAAAATAACATAAGACATCGCTTGAGTAGGATTCATTCCTAAACATTCTGCAGCTTCCAATTGACCAGGATCTACTGAGTCAATACCTCCTCTGATGATTTCACTCAGATAAGCTGCAGCGTTCATCCCTAAAGCAGCGATCGCTGCAGGAAAACGACCCAAGGTCAAATTTAAACCCATTCCTTGGAGTAAAGCGGGTAAACCAAAGTAAATCATAAACAGCTGTACTAGTAATGGTGTACCACGGAAAAAGTCAACGTACCATTTAGCTAGCATTCGTAAAATTTTGAGTTTAGACTTACGAATTACCGCGATGATAACCCCCCCAATCATACCGACAAAAGTCGCTACCGCGGTTATTTGTAAAGTAACTAACGCACCAATTAAGAAGTTAGGTAATAGTCTTGCCCAGTCTAGGTTATTTGTGACTTGTGTGTCTGCATTTAGTAAAGTTGGCGCAACTTCTGGTAATGTCGGTGGCGCTACTCCAAACCAGGCTTCATAAATTTCTTGATATCTACCATTGGTGATTAGTGTTTCTATTGCTTGGTTAATTCTTTCTACGTTGGGAGAGTTGAAGGGAAAAGCAATACCGTAATATTCCTCGGTGACAAATTCTCCCGCAATTTTTATACCTTGAAGATTAGTCTCTTTAATCGCGAATAAGGTAACAGGTGCATCGTTGACTACTGCATCTACGTTACCGTTGACTAATTCTTGTAAAGCAAAAACCGATGAGTCAAAGTTGGAAACGATCGCTCCTGGTATTGTGGCTGATTGGATTGCTCCTGTTGTACCGATTTGAACCGCTATTCTTTTTCCTTCTAAGTCTTCAAAGCTGTTAATGTCTTCGTTTCCTTCTCGCACGGCGATCGCTAAACCTGATTTAAAGTAAGGACGAGAAAAAGCGACTGTCTGCGCACGTTCTGGCGTAATCGTCATCCCGCTGATAGCTGCGTCAACTTGTCCTACTTGTAACGCAGGAACAATCCCGTCAAAGGGTAAGGTCACCCATTCGATATTGAATCCGGCTTCTTCTCCTAAAGCGTTCATAATATCAATATCAAACCCGACGAGATTGCCGTCTTTATCTCGCATTTCAAAAGGGGGAAAAGTTGGCTCTGTGGCTACTCTTAAGGTCTCATTGGCTCTAGTAGGTAACCCTGAACCAATTATGATTAAAACGCAACAAACTATTGCTATAATCGATTGATACAACCACGGAATTCTTTTGATTCTCAACATTGACTTTGCAACTAGCTATATATATTTATTTTGTCTGGTGTTAGTATTAACTAAAATCCTCCAGTTAAATGTAATCAAAGATACAATTTTTTGGTTGTGAACTTCTAAAATAGATGACAACAAAGTTAATTAAAAACCTTAATTATGCAAAGTCCAGCTACTTTAACTCAAGAAGCCACCGACGCGGTGATTACTTTTGAAAATTTAAGAAAAAACTATGGTGCATTAGAAGTTTTAAAGGGTGTTACTGGAACTCTTAAACGTGGTGAAGTGGTTTCGGTAATTGGTCCATCAGGTTGCGGTAAAAGTACTCTTCTGCGTTGCTTTAACCGTCTAGAAACCATCAATGGTGGGACTCTTGATGTGATGGGAATTGATTTATCTAAACCCAAAATTAGTTCTAAAGCTTTGCGTACTTTACGTATTAAGGTGGGTATGGTTTTCCAACATTTTAACCTGTTTCCCCATCTCACAGTTTTACAAAATTTAATGTTAGCCCCCCAACAGGTTTTAGGACGTCCTGCCAATGAGTTAAAAGATGAAGCAATCTACTATCTTGATAAGGTAGGGTTGGCTGATAAACCTAATTTCTATCCTGAACAACTATCCGGTGGTCAAAAACAACGGGTGGCGATCGCTCGTAGTTTGTGTATGAAACCTCAAGCTATTCTTTTTGATGAACCAACAAGCGCTTTAGATCCAGAATTAGTAGGAGAAGTTCTCAACGTTATGCGTACTCTGGCTGAAGAGGGAATGACTATGGTAGTGGTAACCCATGAGATGTTATTCGCTAGAGAGGTTGGTAATCGGGTGATTTTCCTCAATAAAGGTGTGGTAGAAGAAGACGGTAACCCCAACGAAGTGCTCAGAAATCCACGGAGTGAACGTCTCAAAACTTTCTTAAGTCGTATGAATAGTTAATAGCTTTCTTAAACTGTTCTTTACTTAGGTTGTGTAGAGTTAAGCCAGAAGATAAACTGCTGAAATTTTGGGTTGATTCGATGCTCTTAACTTACTACACACCTTGTCAGTCTTCTGACCGAGAAGAAAACAATCAGGGACGAAGTTTACGTTTCTACGAAAAAGGGGAAAATATACCACTGATTCCTTCGGGAGTTTGGCAAGTAGATTATGGTGTGGTGCAATTGAGTCAATTACACCTTGATGGGGAAGAAATCCTCTTGGGATGGGCTAAAGCCTCTACTTTCTTTGGCAGAGGTTTGAGTCAAATCGAAGCTTATCAAGCTAAAGCTCTCTCTGATGTATCTTTAAAATGGTATCTGTTAGAAGAAATTGGGAATAACCCTAACTTAACTCAATTAGCTCTACAACAGCTGATTACTAGAATTAAACAAACTGAAGCTTTATTGGCGATCGCTGGTTTGCGTCGCGTTGAAGATAGACTACAAGCCTTATTAAACCTTTTACAACAAGAATTGAGTGAGCCTGTTGCTAATGGTAACCGCATTATGGTACGCTTAACTCACCAAAACCTAGCTAGTACTATTGGCACTACTAGAGTAACTATAACCAGATTATTAGGTGAATTTCAACGTCATAACTGGATTAAGTTAGATAGCGATCGCCATATTATTATTTTAAATACCTTTCCCAAGTAAGGTTAACGGTTGCTCACAAAAACTATTGACATTTGACTCTAATTAGCCTAAATTTGGGTCTAGACAACGTTCATCTTACCACAAACTAGCCTCTCTAACAAAAGTGGCAAGACGGAAGTAGGTTAACACAACCGAAGGAACGCACTTAATCCATTATTGGGAAAGGTGAGTTCAGATGTTAATACCATCATTGATGAGTTTTGGAATCGCTACAGTTACTGCTTGGGCAAGTATTAATACTGAAGAAGAAGTTGGTCAAGCCGCTCTAGGTTTAGTTTCTGTTTTGTCGATAATTCTTTCTTTGTTTTTTGCGCCTTGGCTAATTAAACTGTTAGTTATAGTTATTCCACTGCTGTTGGAAAAGTTCAAACTCTTTTCACCCCGCAGATCCTGAAATTACCTTATCAAACCCGTCTCAAGCTAGTAGGCGGGTTTTTTTTAGCTTAATTGTTAAGAAATGTAACGAAATTGCCGTCATAATGGCATAACAGCTTGACAGAATCAAAAAAGCCTAGTAGGATAAAAATCAATACCCGGGTAAATCAAGTAAATCCCTAAAATGCAAGACAAGCAAAAGATAACCCTATATGTTTCCCCGAGTCTTCACCGACAGCTTAAGATACGATCTGCGATCGACTCAGAATCGATGTCAGCAGTAGTAGAAAAAGCGATCAGCTTCTACTTACACAATCCAGAGGTGGTAGAAGAGGCTAGAGAAAACCTATACGGAAAAACTCACCAAGTGCATATCTGTCCAGAATGCGACGCAGCCTTAGTGTTGAAAGAAGGAGAGATGGTGTCACTGAAAAATCAACCCAGCGTGATAGACGAGGAATTTCCTCTAGAGATTGGCGAAAAAGTGAGCAATCAGAGCGAATCTCAGGATCAAGAAAAACTAGTTCATTGCTAAAGGGATAAAAGATCACCCTTCAGCGAAACCAAAGGTAAAACCGTATCATTAGAGGTCGATGTCATGAAAGAAGAGTTAAGCACATTAATAGAAGCGCAATATCCCCTAATCTACCTTGTGACCTCAGAAGAAGAAAGAGCAGAACAAGCGATTAATAAAATAGCGCAAAATAACAGTCAGCATCGACGGGTGTATGTGTGGACGGTAACCCATGGCATCGTTGAATATGGTCAACCCAGACAAACTACTCAACATAATACTGTTTCCCCAGAAGCAGCGGTAGAGTGGGTAATTAGACAAAAAGAGCCAGGAATATATATATTTAAGGATCTACATCCCTTTATCGACGCACCACCAACAACACGTTGGTTAAGAGATGCGATCGCTAGTTTCAAGGGAACAGACAAAAGTATCATACTGATGTCGCCATTACAAAATATACCTATAGAGCTAGAAAAAGATGCAGTGGTGCTAGACTTTGATCTTCCTGACATGGGAGAACTAAATCAGGTATTGTCAGCACAACTAGACAAAACCAAAGGCAAACGCATCACCACTGAAGTGAGAGAAAAACTACTCAAAGCAGCTTTAGGACTTACCAAAGACGAGGCCGAGAAAGTCTATCGTAAAGCTAGAGTTCAAGCAGGGCGTCTTACCGAGACAGAGGTAGAAATAGTCCTCACAGAGAAAAAACAGCTCATTAGACGTAACGGTATCCTAGAATATATTGAAGAAGATGAAACCATCGCCGCTGTAGGTGGTTTGGAAGAACTGAAAAAATGGCTGACACAGAGAGCGGACGCTTTCACCGAAAGAGCTAGAGAATATGGACTACCCCAACCCAAGGGAATGCTCATCTTAGGAGTCCCAGGTTGTGGAAAATCCCTGATAGCTAAAACCACTTCTCGCCTCTGGGGTTTACCACTATTACGTCTAGACATGGGTAGAGTTTATGACGGCTCTATGGTAGGACGTTCAGAAGCTAACCTGCGTAACGCCCTCAAAACAGCCGAATCAATCTCACCAGTAATCCTCTTTATTGATGAGTTAGATAAAGCCTTCGCAGGAGGAGCGGGATCAGCTGACTCTGATGGTGGTACATCTAGTCGGATCTTTGGTTCATTCCTAACCTGGATGCAAGAGAAAAACTCTCCCGTGTTCGTGATGGCAACAGCCAACCGCGTGGATAGATTACCCGGGGAATTTCTACGTAAAGGTCGCTTCGACGAGATATTTTTTGTTGACCTCCCCAACCCTCAAGAAAGACAAGATATTTTCACAATTCACCTTGGTAAACGTCGCTCTGAAATTACTCGCTTCGATTTAGAGCAGTTAGCTAAGGTATCAGATGGTTTTTCCGGAGCAGAGATAGAGCAAGCGATCATCGCTGCAATGTACGACGCATTTGCTCAAGACCGCGAATTCACACAGCTAGACATCATCGCGGCTATTAAGGCAACTCTACCTCTATCCCGGACAATGACTGAGCAGGTAAGCGCCCTGAGAGATTGGGCCAGACAGAGGGCGCGCACTGCTTCAGCCTCCGTCGCTGAGTATCAGCGGATGGAGTTCTAACAGGCTTTCTACTGTTTCCCAACAGTTCAGAAAGGCTAGCAATTGCTAGCAGTCTCAGACCGATAAAAACAAACGTTGTTGTTGACATCTACTTTAATTTGGAGGAAATCTCAATGTCCCACTTCAGCACCCTTCGTACCAAAATCACCGATGCTGAAATCCTTAAAGCTTCCTTGCGCGACCTAGGAATCAGTATTCAAAACGATGCTGATGTCCGTGGCTATAATGGTCAAAGAATCCGTGCTGACATCGTTGCTGTTCTCGAAGGAGAATACGACTTAGGCTGGTCTTGCAATAGCGATGGCACCTACGATCTAATCGCAGATCTCTGGGGTGTAGCTAAAAAACATAACCAAACCGAGTTAATCAATTCCATCAACCAAAAATATGCAGTTAATAAAACACTAGCAGAAGTTAAGCAACGTGGACTGCAGAACGCCAATGTTAAAGTAGTGCTTCAGTAAGACCAAAAAATTTACTAAGCGCGTTCCCAAGCTGAAAATGGGTTGACCTAGGTTGACCCTTTTTTTTGCTAAAATTAAAAATAAAAAACCATGTCAGAAACTATTACTAACACAGTTAGTCAACGTATTTGCCAACATATGAACGAGGATCATAGTGACGCAGTAGCCCTATACGCTCAAGTTTTTGGCAACGTCACGGCAGTCCAAAGCGCTAAAATGCTCTCTATTGATTCTCAAGGAATGAATCTTCTGATACAAACCCCACAAACAGAAGTTACTACCAGAATAGAATTTGACCATAATTTGATAGACGCAGAAGACGCCCATCATACCCTAATAGCTATGCTTAAACAAGCTAGAAAAACTTTATATTACAAAGAGGATTAAGTACCGTGGGGCACACGGGAACTCACCCTTGGGGAGAGGAGACCTCTACTTTAGTTGAAGCAATTGAATTAGAGCAAGTTACCTCACTGAACCTTTGAATCCCCATCCCTTTAGGGTGGGGAGTGTCAAAACCTATTCAAGCGATCTGGAGAAATATTGTCGATACAGTTCACAACTAGGAACTACTAAATTACCTCGTAAAATTACTAATCCCATACTATGTAATTGAAAAGCCAATAATTGCTCTAATTGAACAGGATTAGAAGAATGTACAACCGAAGAATAAGCATCTCTAAGAGAAGAATTTTCTTGTAAAGACTGTAGCAATCGATGTAGATGATGATGATAAACTCCAGCATCCGTTGCTGAGGTACTGAGTAACTGTTCTCTACTCAGAGATTGAGAAGCAAGATAATAAAAAGCCTTTTGAGTTAAATAAGGATGTCCTGCGATAAAACCCATCAACTCTTCTAATTCTGATGGAGACAAACTCAAACCATAACGTTGTGCTAAATCTTCAACCTGTGTAACCGAAAAAGGATGTAACTCAATAGCTAAACCCACATTAAAAGGAGACTTATTAATATCAAGGGGTATATAAACTTCCGTAGAATGAACAATAATCAAACGCAAATTTTGCCACAGAGGATTACCACTCTCACCATAAGCGGCTTCTTCATACCATGATCTTAACAGAGTAAAGAAATCATCAGCTATTTCTGGATGTAAAAAAACCTCATCTACTTGATCTAAAGCTAAAATCAAAACACCATCTAACTCCGATAAGACACAATCTTCTAAATAGGCTGTACAATTACTCTTACTCCCAAATACATCACTCCAATAATCATCAACAGCAGTAGATAAACGAAGTTTACGAGCAATAGAAGCACAAAACCAGCGTAAAAACCTATCTAAATCTGTAAAAACGCTTTTATCTGCTCGTTGTAAACTTAAAGGTATCAGAGTAATCTGATTTTCAGAACACCTTTGTTGAGCCTGATGTAGAATTCTAATCATTAAAGAAGTTTTGCCCATCTGAGTAGGTGCTTTAAGGCGAATCAAAGCACCAGGACGCATAATTTCTTCATAACAAAGAGATTCAACAGGATAACGTTCTATATACCAGGGAGAATCTAAAGGAATAACACCAGTAACCGATTCAGTAATAACAGGATTAGTAGTCACAGAATCATTGGGAGAATTAATTTGACTCGCTTTTTGAATTAAAACTGCGATTATATTATTTTTATTAACCTTTTCTCCCAAACTCTTAGAAAGAATTTTCCACAATTTTGGTCCTACATCATGCTTAATATATTCTGGAGCATAACCCACACTTTCAGCTATCTCATCATAACTTTGACCCAACCATGTACCTTGTAAAACGCTTACTTCAATATTTTTGAGATGTCTAGCTGTTTGTCTAAAAACTGCATTATTAACGATTTCTAAAGCAATTTCAAAGGAAATGGGTAATTCTGGGTAGCTTTTATTCATTGATTCTCAACCTAACAAGTCCCTAAATTTTATTTTAGTGTCTCGTTAGGAAATTATAGCGCTGTATATGAAAACTCCTCACCCATTTAAGGTAAGGAGCGGATTGATTAACATAATTTCAAGTCACTTATTTAATTAAGCAATAACAGAATTATGAGGAAAAGTGATGATCTTTTCAGAATGGATATAACTATCAACAACTTGATAAGAAATTCCTCGATATTTTAAAACAACATTGGGTTTACTAATAGTGGGCATTCCTCCATTAACACTATAATTTACTCCTCTATATTTAAGATTAATTTGTTGGTGATATCCGACTAGAGAAACAGGAAATTTTTGATATTGACAACCGCGATAAGATAAGTTCATGATTTTTATTCCTTTGAATTTTTTCTAGTTATTATTGTTATATAATTTTTCTACAAAAGAGTCGATATATAAAAGTTAAGTAATTATTTGAATCGAGAAACTTAACTTATCTATACTTGAATCTTGAATCAAGCTTATAAAAGTTTTTAAGGATAAAATTTCCAAAATGTCAGAGCGAGTGTTATGTAATACTATAATATAACCCAATTAAAAGGAGCAATAATCCCACAGTTAACCTAAAAGTTGTTTGATTACTTTTAGCCAAAATTTCTGCATAAGAGAGTTGATGATTTTGAATCAACAAGAAAGAATGGGGATTAAATAGAAAAGGGAATAAACGATTTAACAGAAAACGTCCAAAAAAATTAACACTCCACAACTTTTGACGCAATGGCGCTTGATTATATTGCCAAGGATAACAAATTTGTACCAAACGAATTAAAGCCTTAACATCATTTTCCCGTAAACTTTGATATTGGGGTAAAGCTGACCATAAGTTGTCTTTAGTTTGTGCTAATACCTCATCGAATAGATATACATCTTCTAAAGCAGAATTAACACCCTGACCGATATCTGGAGGGAAACAATGGACAGCATCTCCAAAGAGAATAACACCTGTACCTAAGTTTTCTTCAGGTTTACCAATAATTTGAGATAATCCTGAACAATATTGAGGAGGGGGAAAAACTCCACCAGAACTAGATAAAAATATTTCTAAATCTGAGTTAGAGATAATTTTTGTTAATGGTAAATGAGGAAAAGCTTCTTGCAAGAATTGCCAAAGTTGCGATGTAGTTTTTAACCCCCAAATTTCGTGATCTTGATAAGTGATAATATTAGCACTGCGAGGTTGATTTTGATTTTTTAAGGGTAAAATTCCTAAAGAAAAAGCCTTACGACGTCCAGTAAAATTTGCTCGAATAGCATAAGCCATAGTTGACTCAGCTAAATCTCCTGGAGTATCTGACAGAGGAAAATTAGGAGGTAGAGTAAGAACCTTATATTTTAAACCACTACTAGCAGAAGGAAATTTTTGCATAACAAAACGTTCAGATTTTCCTTGTTCTTTTTGGTTAAGAAATTGACGAACAACCGAGTTGAAACCATCACAACCCACCAACAAAGTAGGAATAAAACTAAATTCTTGTTCCTGTGAAGATTGAGCAATAATTTCTAATCCCTGTTGATGTTCTTTAATTTCTTGACATTCAGTAGCAAATAAAACACGGATAGAATCTGACCAGTTTTGGACAATTTCCTCATAAAATAACTGTATTAAACTTTGTCTAGGTAACCAATAAGCCGTTTTTCGATTAGGATCAACAATCGGAACTTTTCTAGTTTTGCGGTTACCATTTTTGGAAATTAACGTAAAATAAAACTCAGTATTAGGAACACTCTGACTAGCTAATTGAGAAGTTAAGCCCAATAAGTCCGTTAATTTTTGTCCGCGACCATCAATTTGATAACTATAAGATTTATCAGGTTCATAGTAATCTAGAGTAGCACGTTTTTCTAAAACAGTAATATTTTGCCATCCCCTTTTAGCCAAGGCGATCGCCGTAGCTAAACCCGCCGGACCTCCTCCGATAATAACGACTGAAGATTTCATCTATTTTTTTCAAGCAACAGCATTAACAAAATCAATCGTCCCATCATTTGTGCCAATAAAACCATCAAGAAAACCATCCCCATTAATATCAGCTTTCTTTTTTCTGCTTGATCAACTATTCAATTTATATACGCTTTCTCTACAAAGGTCGATATAGAAAAATTAGTGACTTAGTTTTCCTGATTTACTTAACTTTTCTGTATGGACTAAGTAAGAAATATCTTGTATAAATCAAGATAGCCGCTGTTTATTCTAACCCTTATGTATAATTTGACTTCACCCTATCAATACCAAGTCGGTGGTGGACTCCCCGTAGGTGCACCTAGTTACGTCATTCGTAAAGCTGATGAAGAAGTTTATCAAGCCCTCAAAGCTGGTGAACTTTGTTATGTTCTCAATGCACGTCAGGTAGGAAAGTCCAGTTTAAGGGTGAGAGTAATACAAAAGTTACAATCCGAAGGTTACGTCTGTATAAGCGTGGATCTCTCTGGTATTGGTAATCGTGACAGTACTCCTCCTCAATGGTACGCAGATATTATTATGCGTATTATTAGAGGGCTAAAATTAGCAAAAGAAATTAATCTACGTCAATGGTTAGCAAAACGTCAAAATCTCTCCCCGATCAATTGTTTAGGAGAATTATTACAAGATGTTTTACCCGAAAAAATTACTCAACCAATCATTATTTTCTTTGACGAAATTGATAGTGTCTTAAGTCTTCCTTTTAATACAGATGACTTTTTTGCGTTGTTACGTTCTTGTCATGAATATCAACATCTAACCTTTACTCTCTTGGGGGTTGCTACTCCAACTGATTTGATTGCTGATAAAACTCGCACTCCTTTTAATGTTGGTCGCGCTATTCACTTACAAGGATTTGAGCTAGAAGAAGTACAACCTTTGATAATGGGAGTACAAGAAAAAGTCAAACAACCTCGTTGGGTGATGCAAGAAATTTTACATTGGACCAGAGGACAACCTTTTCTAACTCAAAAACTCTGTAAAATGATAGTTTCTCACTCAGAAATTGGTCTAGATACCTTAAAGGTAGCAGAAATAGTCCAAAATAGTATAATTGATAATTGGGTAGCCCAAGATGAACCCCCCCATTTAAGAACTATTCGCGATCGCCTTTTAAACAACGAACATCGCGCTAGTCGATTATTAGGACTCTATCGACAGATTTTACTAGAAGATAGTGTCATAGCTGATGATTCTGCCGAACAAATCGAATTATTATTATCAGGATTAGTTGTTAAACAAGAAGGTTATTTACGTCCTTATAATCCTATTTATACAGAAGTTTTTAATTTAAATTGGGTAGAAAAACAAATTAATCAATTACGTCCTTACGCTTCCTTACTCAAAGCTTGGGTAGCCTCTAACTATGAAGATGAGGCTTATTTATTAAAAGGACAAGACCTAATCAACGCTCAAATATGGGCTAAAGATAAAAACTTAAGCAACGAAGATTATCGTTACCTAGCGGCTAGTCAAGAAAGAGAAAAAAAAGAGGTACATAGCCATTTAATTATTACTCAAAAAGCCAACCAAATTCTCAGCAAAGCCGAAAAAAAAGGGAAAAAAATTATTCATTTTGGGTTATTAATTGCTTTAAGTTTATTAGGAACAGCAGGATGGTTAGCCATACAAACTTCTAGACAAAAAAGACAAGTAGCTTTTGGGGAAATTAAAGCCATGACCTTAGCTTCTGAGGCATCTTTTGAGTCTCAATATAACCTAGATGCACTCTTACAAAGTCTGCAAGCCGGGAGAAAACTACAGTCTATGGGTTGGGAAAATACAGATTTAAGCGTACAGGTAGAAAAAACCTTACTACAATCTCTTTATTGGGTAAGAGAAGGTAACCGTTTAGAAGGTCATAAAGATGTAGTCACTAGAGTTAAATTTAGTCCCGATGGTCAAACCTTAACTAGCGCTAGTTGGGATAAAACCGTTAGAATTTGGCGACCTGATGGAACTTTACTCCATACTATCACAGGTCATAACGATGCGGTCTGGAGCGTTAATTACAGTTTAGATGGTAAATACCTAGTTAGCGCGGGTAGGGATAAAACCGCTAGAATTTGGCGTGTTGAAGATGGACAAGAAATAGTTACCCTAGATGTTGGGGATTGGGTAGCTTGTGTAGGTTTTAGTAAAAATGGTCAGATAGTGGTTACTATAGGTTGGAATGGGATAATAAAGTTATGGAATATACAGGGTGAACTGTTACAATCCTTTCCTACTCATCAAGAACCCGTTGTGGCTATTTCTGTAAGTCCTAAAGATAATTTAATCGCTACCGCTAGTCGTGATGGGACAGCCAAAATTTGGAACTTTCAGGGTGAAGAAATAGCTAGTTTAGAAGGACATACAGATTGGTTAATGTACGTCAATTTTAGTCCTGATGGTCAAAGTTTAGTTACCAGTAGTAAAGATAAAACCGCTAAACTCTGGAATCTTCAAGGAGAAGAATTAGCTACTTTTAGAGGACATACAGATACAGTAGCTAGTGTCGTCTTTTGTCGAGATGGTCAGATCATTGCTACAGCAAGTTTTGATCACACCGTTCGTTTGTGGAATACTCAAGGTCAATTACTAGAAATATTCCAAGGTCATACCCAAGGGGTTTTAGGAGTTAATTTTAATAATTATGGTAATCTTCTCGCTAGTAGTGGAGAAGATGGGACAGTACGTCTGTGGAATGTGTCTGATACCACCCTAAAAACTCCTCATCGAGAGCGTTTTTTTCTAGGAGATACAGCTACTGCTTATCTTAGTCTGAGTCCTGATGGTCGTTTGTTGGCAACAGCAGGAAATTACAATATGGGTCAGTTATGGGATTTACAGGGGAATTCTCTAGCTGTTTTCAATGATCATGGTGATAACCTCAGAAGCATTAATTTTAGTCGAGATAATCAATTAGTAGTCACCGCTAGTAGAGATCAAACCGCTAAAGTCTGGAATACTCAAGGAGAACTATTAGTTAGCTTAGAAGGACATCAAGGAGACGTCAGAGACGCTCATTTTAGTCATGATAGTCAACGAATTGTGACAGCTAGTTGGGATACCACTGCTATAATTTGGGATTTACAAGGACAACCTAGAGTGACTTTACGAGGACATCAGGGTAGTCTCAGAAGCGTTAGTTTTAGTGAAGATGATCAATATTTAGTTACAGCTAGTGATGATACCACCGCTAAAGTCTGGAATAGTCAAGGAGAACTATTAGTTACCTTAAAAGGTCATCAAGATAGTGTTTTGAAAGCTATTTTTAGTCCTGATGGTCAAACCATTGCTACGGTAAGTAAAGATAAAACTATCAAATTATGGAATTTAACGGGAGAAGAGTTAATTACTTTACGAGGTCATCAAGGAGAAGTCAATACCGTCAGTTTTCATCCCCAAGGTCAAATCATAGCTACCGGTAGTGAAGATGGAACTATTAAATTATGGAATCTTCAAGGAAAGATTTTACAAACTCTAGGTGGTCATAATTCAGGAATCAATACTGTTAATTTTACTCCAGATGGTTTGAAATTAGTTTCTGCTGAAGCTTCAGGTGAAGTTATTGTCTGGGATTTAATCTTAGATGCTGATCCAGAAACAATGTTAAAACAAGGTTGTCAATGGGTAGCTGATTATTTACAAACCAATCAGAAGTTATCCCCACAAGAGCGAGCACTCTGTAAGTAAACTAGTTACGATATATAGCATCAAAAACAGTACAAACCTCACTCATTTCCCTAACATCGTGGACTCGGAGAAGATCAGCACCACCTGCGATCGCCAGACAACAAGCAGCAGCTGTCCCCCACACCCTATCTTTAGGATCACTTTTCCCGAGAATTTGACCGATAAAGCTTTTACGAGATGGTCCTACTAAGATAGGAGTTTCTAAGTACTTAAATTCCTCTAAATTGCCTAAAATTTGGCGATTTTGGTCATAATTTTTGGCAAAACCAATACCAGGGTCAATAATCAAATGCGATCGCTTAATACCCATAGCCACAGCAGTATTGATTCTAGCTGCTAAAAAAGCCTTTATTTCTGTGATTAAATCATCATATTGGGTTAATTGCTGCATAGTTTGAGGAGTACCCCGACTGTGCATTAAAATAAGGGGAACACCTAGATTAGCCACTACTGTAAACATTTCAGGATCTATTGTTCCACCTGAGATATCGTTGATTAAATCAGCCCCTGCGGCGATCGCCGCCGAAGCTACTTGAGATCTAGTGGTATCCACAGAAATAGGAATATCTAATCTTGAGCGCAATTCTTTAACTACAGGAATAACTCGTTCAAGTTCTGTTGCTAAAGGGATAATTTCAGCCCCAGGACGAGTGGATTGACCACCAATATCGAGGAGATCAGCACCTGAATTGACCAGTTTTTCAGCTTGTGCAATAGCCTTAGAGAGGTTATTAAATTCGCCACCATCACTAAAACTATCGGGAGTAACGTTAAGTATCCCCATCAGATAGGTTTTGCTTCCCCAGTTAAAGGAATGATTTCTAATAGTTAAACTAGACAAAGAGAAAGAGTATAATAAGAATCCGTAGTTATTATAGCAGACACTCATGGCTATTTGGATAAACGAACAAATTGATCCCAGCGGCATAATATATGCCTGTATTGCATCACCTGATGAAGAATTAGCCAAGTCTTGTCACCAATCCTGGCAAGAGAGTTTAAGTCCCGAACAAAAACAACAGGGTTGGTCTGCTAATTTACGTACTGTAGAATCTTGGGACGAAGTACCTGTAAACGCCTTAAAACTAAACTAGGAATGATAATATGGAGATATCAGAACTAAAAAGAGAAATCGATTCCACCAACGCGCGCCTGGGGAAAACCCAGGACTATCTTTGACCTGAATACTTTAACAGCCAAAATCAAAGATTTAGAATATACCGCCTCTGAACCAGAATTTTGGGATAATCCCGACACAGCCCAAATGGTTTTAAGTGAGTTAAATGAGCTGAAAAATACCCTCAAAGAATACCAAAAATGGCAAAATCAGTTAGAAGATACCCAAGCGATCGTCGAACTCTTAGAGGTAGAAACCGATAACAGTTTATTAGAAGAAGCCACAACCACTCTGACAACCCTCAATCAGGAATTAGACCGCTGGGAATTAGAACAACTTCTTTGTGGTACTTATGACGCTAAAGGGGCGGTATTAACCATTAATGCTGGTGCAGGAGGTACAGACGCTCAGGATTGGGCAGAAATGTTATTGCGAATGTACACCCGTTGGGCACAAAAACAGGGATACAAAGTACAATTAGCCGAATTATCAGAGGGAGACGAAGCGGGGATTAAATCAGCTACCCTGGAAATCGAAGGGCGTTACGCTTTTGGTTATCTCAAAGGTGAAAAAGGAACTCATCGACTAGTTAGAATTTCTCCTTTTAACGCTAATGGTAAACGTCAAACCAGTTTTGCAGGGGTAGAAGTCATGCCGGCTTTAGGTTTAGACGCGGTTAATGTAGATATACCTGACAAGGATCTAGAAATAACCACTACTCGTTCCGGTGGTAAAGGAGGACAAAATGTTAATAAGGTAGAAACAGCTGTACGTATCCTTCATATCCCTACAGGAATAGCCGTACGTTGTACCCAAGAACGTTCTCAACTACAAAATAAAGACAAAGCCCTCGCTTTACTCAAGGCTAAGTTATTAATCATCGCTCAAGAACAACGCGCACAGGCGATCGCCGAAATCAGAGGGGATATGGTAGAAGCAGCTTGGGGTAATCAAATCCGTAACTATGTTTTTCATCCCTACCAGATGGTTAAAGACTTGCGTACAAACGTAGAAACTACCGCAGTAACTGACGTTTTAGATGGTGATTTAGAACAATTTGTCGAAGCTTATTTACGTAGTTTATAAGTTAAAATGAACCAAAGAGGGTTTTTGAGGAAAACATGAATAAAGCAGCTAAAGACGTTCAAGTATTACCAATTGCCCAAAATACTAGGGTATTAAGATCGCGCACTTGGACTAGATTAAAATTTGAAATAGAATATGGTCTGCAAAAAGGTACAACCGCCAATAGTTATCTAATTGAGAGCGATCGCACTATTTTATTAGATCCTCCAGGAGAGTCTTTTGGTGATATTTTCCTCAAAAATCTCCAACAGCGAATAGACCTGAAAACCATAGACTACGTTATTTTAGGTCACGTCAACGCTAATCGTGGTTATACCCTCAAAGCTTTACTAGCATTAGCCCCCCAAATTACCTGTGTCTGTACCAATCCCGCGGCGATCGTCCTCGGGGAAATCTTTAACGAAAACCTTCCTAACCTCAAAATTATTAAAGGAGAAGAAAGTCTAGACATCGGTCAAGGTCATCAATTAGAATTAATCCCTATACCCTTACCTCGTTGGCCCGACGCACTCGCTACCTACGATCCTCAAACCCAAATCCTCTATACCGATAAATTATTTGGTGCTCATGTTTGTGGAGATCAAGTTTTTGATGAAGGTTGGAGGGTTTATGAACAAGATAGACGCTATTATTTTGACTGTTTAATGGCCCCTTGTGCTAAACAAGTAAGTACTGCTATCCATAAATTAGGGGAAAAAAACCCTAAAATCTACGCTACAGGTCATGGACCATTGGTACGCTATGGGTTGCAAGAATTAAACCAATCTTATCAACAATGGCTAGAACAGGAAAAAACTCAAGCATTAAGCGTAGCTCTAATTTATGCCTCAGCTTATGGTAATACAGCAACCCTAGCTCAAGCGATCGCCCGTGGAATCAGTAAAGCAGGAGTTAGGGTAGAATCCATCAACGCCGAAATTGCCGACGGAGAAACCATTAAAACCGCAGTCGTAGCAGCAGATGGCTTTATTTTTGGTTCTCCTACTCTCGGTGGTCATGCTCCAACCCAAATACAAACAGCATTAGGGATAACTCTAGCCAACGCTGACTCTAAGAAACTAGCGGGAGTTTTTGGCTCTTATGGTTGGAGTGGAGAGGCGATCGACTTTTTGGAGAGTAAGTTACGGGATGGGGGTTATAGTTTTGGTTTTGAACCAATCAGAGTTAAATTTACTCCTACAGAAGTAGTGTTAAAAACTTGTGAAGAAGCGGGGACAGATTTTGCTCAAGGGTTGAAAAAGGCTAAAAAAGCTCAAACCCCACGTCCTTCGGTTTTAGGTGCTACAGCTAATTACACAGACCAAGCTTTAGGGCGAATCGTTGGCTCTCTTTGTATCGTTACTACCCAACAGGGAGAACTTAAAAGCGCTATGCTCGCTTCTTGGGTATCTCAAGCTACCTTTACTCCTCCAGGTATCACCGTGGCTGTAGCTAAAGAAAGAGCAATAGAATCTCTGTTATATCAGGATAGCAAGTTTGTCCTCAATATTCTCGCTGAGGGTAAGCATTTAAAACTAATGAAACATTTTCTCAAACCCTTCGCACCGGGAGAAGATCGCTTTATAGGAGTAGAAACCACCACAGCTAATAATGGTTGTCCGATTTTGAGTGATGCTTTAGCTTATCTAGAATGTAGAGTAGTTAACCGTATGGAATGTGGCGATCACTGGTTAATTTACGCGATCGCCGAAGTGGGTGAACTCCTCCAATCTACTGGTATAACCGCAGTGCATCACCGTAAATCAGGAAATCATTATTAGTTATTGAAAAGCGTCTTTGAGAGCAGTCCGAGCAGCTAAATGATTACGAGTAGAGGTCAGAATTTCCCCTTCTCTATCTAGTCTGGCTGCAGTGTCGCGCATTTCTAAGAGCATTTGTTGTTCTGAAGCTACATCATAGAGATTACTAGCAATCCAGTAAGATAACTCCATAGGAAGTTCAGGTAAATCATCGGGTAATTCTATCTTCTGATCGGTTAACTTAGCAGATAAATGTACCACATCTGTTAATAAACTTTTGACCTCTTGAGCTTTTGGGTTAAGATCCTCATTAGTGGGCTGATCCTCAAACCATTCCACTAAACCCACTAAATAGGGTTTCTCCCGCACAAATTCTAGGACTCGAAAACGAGATTGTCCAAGGGTAAGTATTTTCAGGCGATCGTCAGGTAAACGCTGAAAATGGATAATTTCCGCACAACAACCAATTTGTGCTACCTTACCCTCTACAGGATCAACCATGAGTACCCCAAAACGACTATCGGTTTCCAAGATAGTGTTCATCATGATTCTATAGCGGAATTCAAAAATATGCAGTGGGAGAGGACGTCCTGGAAATAACACTACCTTGGGTAAAGGAAATAAAGGAAGTTCTCTAACGGCGATTGAAGAAGGAGATTCCATGAAACTATAATCTTAAGTTGATAGCTATCTGTCTCTACTTTAACTAATTTTTACACTTATGTTGTTTTTAGCAAAATTATGACCACAATTTCTCCTAATCCCGACGATTTAATCGCAGCTTTGACTAGTACAACTGATTTAAACTTTGAATTACCAGATCCAGAAGATGAAACCATCGCTGAAAGTGAGTTTCAAACCCAGTTAGAGCAAATTTGGCAAGTTTGCGAACGTTTTGATTTACAGACAGATATCTGGAGAGGTAGAATTCTCAGAGTAATACGCGATCGCGAAAAAAAAGGGGGAGATGGTCGAGGTACAGGTTTTATCAACTGGTTAAAAAACCGCGAAATCACCAAAAGTCAAGCTTATGGGCTGATTCAATTGGCTAATAGCGCTGATACTTTACTCGCAGAAGGGAAATTAGACCCAAATAGTATTAATAATTTTAGTAAGCGCGCTTTTGTAGAAACGGCTAAATCAGCACCTGAAATACAACAATTAGTTAGTGAAGCAGCGCAACAGGGAGAAAAAATCACCCGTAGGGAAGTACAACAACTTGCTGATCAATGGACGAGTTTAAATTCAGAACTTTTACCCTCAGAAATTAAGGAAAAAGCCAGTGATGGTTCTTTACCTCCCCGTCATCTCGTTCCTTTGGTGAGGGAAATGGAGAAATTACCCGATCTCCACCTCAAAGAAATTCAACAAGAAGTAGCCACTAATCCTGATTTAGATACGGTAAAACAAGTTACTTCTCAAGCGCGTAATTTAGCCAAGTACCTAGATTTAGCAGGTCAAGTACAGACTCTCAATAGTGCTTCTTGTGATTTAGAATTAGCTTTAGAAGAAGCTTTACGTCTTGATGTCTTGTCAAATACTTCTGAATTAGTCAAACAAGCGAGTCAGTTAGAACAAAATGTAGCTAAACTTTATACCACCTGGAAAAGACTCAGAAGTGTCGCCGATCGCCTTTATGTGGAAACAGGTGCGAGTAATCCTCATTTACGTTCCATGTTAACTTCTCTAGAAACTCTCACAGGGGAATTGATTCAGATTAACTTAGATGAAAACGGCGATCGCTCAATTCGTCTGCAGATTTTTGACGATAATGACTAATTCATGGAGATATTGTTTAGTTTTATTACCTATCAACGTCCATTTCTTACTCCCTTGGTGACACATTATGGGACTTGGAAAGTTAGAGAAGGTATAATTATCTACTTAGTTGACCAAGAAGGTAGAGTAGGAAAGGGTGAAATTGCTCCTTTACCTTGGTTTGGTTCAGAATCTTTAGCACAAGCACTGTTATTTTGTCAAGAGTTAAACCAAGAAAAATTTAGAGAAAGTACCCTTAATCAGATTCCCTCTGGGTTAACCGCTTGTCAGTTTGGTTTTACAACCGCTTGGGAGGATTTGCATTCTCCCTCTACTGTTTTGGAAGATTCCCTCAATTATAGTTATCTACTTCCTCATGGTGAAAAAGCTATCTCTATCTGTCAACAAGAAAGACAAAAGGGGAGAACAACTTTTAAATGGAAAATTGCGATACAACCCCTAGAAACAGAATTGCAGATTTTTAGTCAACTGGTGTCTGTGTTAAAAGGGGCTAAATTAAGGTTAGACGCTAATGGGGGGTTAAATTACCAAGAAGCGATCGCCTGGTTAAAGATAGCAGATAAAACTGGTGTGGTGGAATTCCTCGAACAACCCCTACCCCCAAGAGAATTTAGCACTATGCTAGACTTGAGTCAAAAATCTAACACAGCGATCGCCCTAGACGAATCCGTGGCTACTTTAACAGAATTAGAAACTTGTTATCAGCAAGGTTGGCGAGGGGTTTATGTGGTTAAACCTGCGATCGCGGGTTCGCCCCAAAAATTAAAACAACTGTGTCAAAAATATCAACTTGATATCGTCTTTTCTTCAGTCTTTGAGACAGAAATCGGAAGACAAGGGATACTTAAACTAGCTAGAGAATTAAACTTAACTCGTCCCCTCGGTTTTAGCGTTAATCAATGGTTCAAAGAAAATTAGCACAACAAATAACCAACAACTGGTTAGTTAACTATGATAATCAAAAATTTTATAACCAAGTACAAGGGTTTATTAACCTCTTGCAATCCACTTGGCAAAAATCAACCCCCCCTAAAATACTTTTAGCTGAGGATAATCCCTATTTATTTTTAGCCTTATTTTTAGCCTGTGTCATCCTAGACTATCCCGTTTTCCTGGCTAATCCTTCCTGGAGTGTATCGGAATGGCAACAGGTGTGCCAACTTATACAACCATCATTACTTTGGGATACCCATAAACAGCAATTTATCTTCTCTGATTTCTCAGAAATACCCTCTAATCACTTTTCGGGAAAAATTATGATCCCAACAGGAGGAAGTTCTGGTCAAATTCGCTTTGCTATGCACAATTGGGAGACTCTAACCGCATCAATTCAGGGTTTTAGTCAATATTTTGCGCAAAAAACCATCAATTCCTGTTGTTTGTTGCCACTATATCACGTCAGTGGTTTAATGCAGTGTTTGCGTTCATTAGTAACAGGAGGAAAACTGCTGATTTTTCCTTACTCAGACTTAAAAAATGATCACATACCCTCATTTTCTCCTCAAGACTATTTTCTATCTCTAGTCCCTACTCAATTACAATTTTTATTAGCCTCAAATCCTCTGTGGTTATCTCAATTTAAAACTATTTTACTCGGTGGTGCACCTAGTTGGACAAGCCTACTTAATCAAGCTAGACAGGAGGGAATCCCCTTAGCTTTAACCTATGGGATGACAGAGACAGCAGCTTTGATAGTTGCTCTTAAACCTGAACAATTTCTCCAGGGGAATGATACCATGGGTCAAGTTCTTCCTCATGCTCAGGTTGAGATCTTAACTGAACAAGGAGAAATTCTCGATTATGGACAAACTGGCATAATTGGGATTAAAGCATCTTCTCTCTGTTTAGGCTATTATCCCGATACTTTTAGTCAAGATGTCCTTTTTTGGAGTAATGATTTAGGTAGTTTGAATGCTGAAGGTTATTTAACCATACTTGGGCGTAGAAATCGCCTGATTATTACCGGGGGTGAGAAAGTTTGTGCAGAAGAAGTGGAAAAAGTAATTAAAGATACTGGATTAGTGGATGATGTCTGTGTTGTCGGTTTACCCCATTCCTATTGGGGAGAAGTTGTCGTCGCGGTTTATGTCTCTTTTACCTCTAACCCGACAGATCAAGCTATAACCGAGAAAATGAGCGGAAAATTGAGTAAGTTTAAACTTCCTAAACACTGGTTACAGATAGACAAGATACCTCGTAATAGTCAGGGAAAAATTAATTATCTGCAAGTTCAACAATGGGTAGTTACACAGCTAGGGGTTGTTTATTGAAGAGGGAAGACTTGCGGAATTTAGCGTAAGAAGTAGGTTGGGGATGGAATCTGGACATAAAGTTAGTCTGAATGCCAATACTGTTAAGGTAGAATAGGTAAGAATTCATACTCTCTACGGTTTGAGCATCGGTATAGTCTAAATAGTATAAACTCGGTTGTTCCCCATCTTGCCAATAATTATCTTGGGGTACGTCTCCTTGGATTTCTTTTACTTCGGGATTAGGATAAAGGGGAAGATGGAGATGTTTGATTAAAATGCGATTTAAGGCTTTACGCTGAACCGATACTCCTAATGTTCTACCTATAGACCTCACTAACAAATATTTAGAGAACACCAATAACATCAAAATGGGTTGTCTTAACTCGTTAGGAACATCCTGACTAATTGACAACCCCGATATCTCAAAAACCTCATCATTACTTACTTCTGCGCAACATCCCCAGTGTTGTGTTCCGAAAAATTTCTCACTCTTGATAAGTTTGTCTTCTTTTTTGAGTTCTATATTTAAATTACCTACTACTTTTCCTTTGTTGATGATCACAATACCATAATCGTTATCATCGATCAGTCTATCAGTTCCCCAAACCTGATGATAAACTTCATCCGCAAGTAATCGCCCTTTTTTGTAAAAGATGTCATTATGATTTACCAAATGCACATCTATCTTAGTCTGAAATTCAGTCTCTGTTCTATCTTTTGTCCAGATAGCCAGTTTTTCCATGAGTGCGTTAGAAATGTTTAGCATTTGTTTAATCCTCGATTAACTCGTACTTGTTACCTTGTTAAATTGATAGTTGGTCTTGGTATTGTTTGATACAAATTTATCTTTTTTCAAGGTTTTCTAGGCTTTTCGTTGTGATTAATAATCAGTAATTTTAACGATGAACAACCTAGGGTTATACAGAAATTAGTTAACTTTTCTGATGTTTTTGGGCTACAGATAGGAATGTTTTTTCAGCTTTTTGCCTTATTATATATAGGTTTTGAGCTTTGTTAAGAACTGCATCTGTAGCCATCTTTTTCAGAAAAATAACAGACTTATACGAATATATGAGGAATAATCGCAATTGTCAAGACATTTTAAGCTTAGATAAAATATTCTTATTGCTGTTTTTTAGGGATAATTGAAGAGTCGCTTTTCTAGCTTAGGGTTTGAGGGATGTTTAATCGGTTATCCCTGATATTATCAAAACGAATCAATTTATTGCTATCATAATTATATTCGTAGAGTACTCAGTTTATGCTTGATTTGGTTAAATTAGCTAAACAATTACCCGGTATGAGTGAGCAGATGAAGCAAGAAGCCCTAGCTTCCGCTAAAAGGCTGCAAAAAGCCCTAGAATTATTAAATGAGGCTCAAAACAATCTAGCACAGTTATTGGAAAAACAGCAACAATGGAGCGATCGCCTGATTTTTCCCGCAGCCACTCCCATTGAATCTCTAGATACACCCATTACTATCCCTAAACCTCCTACCAGTCATAGTGTGTTTGCTACCGATGGTTCACAAATAGCCCCATCTCATCACGAAATAGCCTATTGTTATCTGATTAATATCGGTTTGATTATGCTTCACTATGGGCAAAATCTTCACCCTCTTTTAGAGAGTATTCCAGAAATATATTATAAGCCAGAAGATTTATACATCGCTAAACAATGGGGAATTCGTACCGAAGAATGGATGAGTTATAAACGCACCATAGCAGAAGCAAAAGCACTCGCTACCACCGCTTGTGATTGGGTTAAACCACCTGGTGCACATTATGAACCAAATTTAGCTTTAGTAGATGGTTCACTGATTTACTGGTTTTTAGAAACTTTACCCACAGAAGCTAAAAATCTCATTCTTCCGGAAATTTTCGCCTCTTGGGCAGCTTTACGAGCAGAAAATATCCCTTTAATAGGTTATATTAGCGCTTCAAGGAGTAGAGAAAGTCTGAGTTTTTTACGTTTACAAGCTTGTCCTTACCCTGAAAGCGATTGTCAACGATATTGCGCTAATCTCGATAAAACCCCTTGTCATGTCACAGAGTCTCTCAGAGATACCACTGTTTGGGGTTATCTTTTACAACCAGGAGAAAGAAGTCCACTCTGGCGTAGTAATATCAGGATTTTAAATGACTATAATCAGATTGATCGTGTCTATTTTTGTTATCTCAACGTAGGTACAGAGATAGCTAGGTTAGATATACCAGCTTGGGTGGTGGAAAATCCACCCTTACTCGAACAATCCCTGAGTATCATTCTCGCACAAGTGTATAAAGGTGATGGTTATCCTATTTCTCTAGCTGAAGCACATAATCAAGCGGTAGTTAAAGGAGGCGATCGCTATCGCTTTTTTGCACTTTTAGAAAAAGAAATGATTAGCGCAGGTTTAAAAAATGTCAGTATCTCTTATAAGGAAACTAGTAAACGGGGAAGTATTGCTTAATTTTTAAGCTTTTTTGCTATACTGAGATAATCTCAAGGCGACTAAATTACTATGGAAGTTATCCCCGCTATCGATATATTAGATGGAAATTGCGTCAGATTGTACCAAGGAGACTATCAACAAGCACAGATTTATAATTCTGATCCTGTAGTAGTTGCTCAAGAATGGGCGCAAAAAGGAGCTAGTCTCGTACATCTGGTGGATTTAGATGGAGCTAAACAGGGTAAACCAGTTAATTTAGAGGTAATTAAAGCCATTATCGCAGCAGTAGATATCCCTGTACAAGTAGGGGGAGGTTTACGCGATCGCCAAAGTTTACAAGAGTTATTTGCTTTAGGTGTAGCTAGAGTAATTGTGGGGACGATCGCCGTAGAAAACACCAAAGAAGTACAAAACTGGTGTCAAGACTTTCCAGGAAAGGTAATTATTGGTATTGACGCTAGAGACGGTAAAGTAGCTACCAAAGGTTGGTTAGAAACCTCAAGGATCACAGCAACATCTTTAGCTCAACAATTTCCTAACACTGCAGCTATTATCTATACCGATATTCAACGAGATGGTACACTTACAGGACCTAATTTGACCGCACTGAGGGAATTAGCCCAAGTCGTAGATGTACCGATTATCGCTTCTGGAGGGGTTAGCTCTCTGACAGATTTATTAAGTTTATTATCTTTAGAATCATTAGGAGTAACAGGAGTAATACTGGGACGGGCTCTTTATACGGGAGCGGTTGATTTAACCGAAGCGATTCGCGCTATTGGTAATGGGCGTTGGCAAGATGTACCCCCTGAAGGGAATTTCTCTACTTTTGCTTAGGAGCATTTTTGAGTAGGTTTTCGGTCATTTTTGCTAATTCAGCTAATTGCTTTTCTAAATCTTGTGCTTGACTTTGATAAGATAATTTACGTTGCAATGCTGCTTTAGCTAAGTCTTCGCGATTACGTCGTAAAGCTTCTTGAGCGACTTTTTGCCAACTATCCCTTTCTTGTAAAGCTTGTTGATATTGGGGTTGAATCTTATCCCAAACTGTTCTAATATCTCCTAAAGCTTTATTAATCATATTTTGAGCGTTAGCAGAATCTGTTTGTTTAAAAGCGTTGAACAGAGGATTAGTTAACTCATCTACATTCAGGCGAGAAATTATGGGTGTAAAATCCCGCACTTGTTTACTATCACTAATCCCTGTTTTACACCAAGTAGCAAAATGTTCACAATTGTTAAACAAGAGGTTATATTTTTGCTCTCCTAAACGACTTTTCGCTCTTTCTACGACTATTTCGGGAATAAAACAAAAACCATCGAGATATTCTCTAAGGTAAACTTGATTACCCCGAGCAAAAGTTACTAAAGAAGTTTGCTCAATTATCTCTGATGGTTTACGATAATGAATTACTGTCCCATCACCACAGTCAATCCCATGATGTTGATAGACTCCTTCGAGATTTAATAACTCACGATAAACGTAAATTTGTTCACCTAAACCCATTTATCAGTATTGTCCTTTTTGCCGTTTTGAGAAATTACACGGGCTGAGAATACCCCCCCTAGAAACCCGAATAAATGACCTTGCCAAGAAATATGGGGAACACCAGGTAATATACCCCAAATCATGTGACCATAGAGTAGAAATGTGACTACAGCTAGGGCGATCGAAGCTGGATTACCCTGGAATAAACCACGGGATAATAAAAAGCCTAAATAGCCGAAAATTAAAATACTAGCGCCAATATGTACCGAATTAGGCGCACCAAAAAACCAAATACCTAAACCTCCAATTAGCGTTGCTAAGATAGTAACTAGCCAAAAATCCCTAATTCTCTGCAGCATTACTAACCAACCCAGAATCAGAAAAGGGATGGTATTGGCGATTAAATGACCTAACCCTCCATGTAAAAATGGCGCTAAAGGAATCCCCCATAACCCACTAATACGAGTTGGTCTAATCCCGAAGCGATCTAAATTACCGCCAAAAATCACGATATCGACAATCTCTAAAATCCAAAATACCGCAACAAAGCTAATCAGAATAGTCAATTGTTGCTTGATTTTATTTTTAGTTTTGTGAACCATTGTTGTCACTTTTAAAACTCAATAAACATATTATAACCTTATATCAAGTTGTTATCCACCCGAAGGAATCCCGAAGAGATAAGCACTCACGGTGTGGAAGATTTATTTAACGTTATTATAGTTTGTCTAAATTTATAACCAGAAACCAAGCCAAGCCCAAAGATTAGACAATCAACATCTTCAAACCTGGGATCCTGAGGAATAGCTTCGTTATCTCCACATCTGGCTACCTACTTATCTAAAGGATAAACATAAGCTGTTGAGGTATCTAGAAATAAATTTGCTTGTTCAAACAAGATATTATTCTCTTCTATTTCTAAAACGGGCCAAATATTAGTTAAAGGGATAACCAATTTATATTTAGCAGAGATATAATAATCACCCTGTTGACAGTCAGGAGTAATGATCAAGTTTCTTTTAGTTATATAAGTATCTAGATAATCATATTGATTGTGAACTTCTCGTTTACCTGTTTTCTCGGGATAACATATTCTTGATTCTGGGGGTATTGCTGCTAAAATATTAACAACATCATTAACCGCCATTACTCTATGTTGACCATATTTACTAGCTAAGTATTTACTAGTATGATGTAGATTAATACTTATAGATAGGACAATTAAACCAATAATTATCAATTTAACTACTTTAGGGATAAACTGATTACCTAGGGTTAAAACAGTAAAAATTATTGGCGCAAATAAGATAAGTAACTTATAAGTTATAAAGAAATATTGTCCTTGAAAATTAGCTGCAGCATAGAGAAAGATTAACCAAGTTAACATTAAACAACCTAAAATTACTTGATTACCTTTGAATTTAATTAACCCTAACAATGTTACGGCAACAATAAAAATAGCAGATAACCAAACACTTAAGGATGATTCACCAATAAAATACGCTTGTTGTCCTAACTCTAAATAATCTTTGATAACTAGTAGTTTTGACCATAAACTAGTTTGCTCTGAACTAGAAGTAATTAATTGTCTAATTTTTCTACTGTTATTAAAATTACTAGCTATTTCTATTTTCCAATAAAGCAATAAAGCTAGATTAGTAGCAATCACCGCAACTATTGGTAATAAAAAATGATACTTATCCTGACGTTTTTGATAAATAAACCAGAGAGAAGTAATTATAAAAACTACTGGCATCACGAAGAGGGTACTAGAGTGTAAACTGACTAAGATAGCTAACACTATTCCCGAAGCTATCCAAGCAATTACCTGTTTAGGTAAAGAAGCTTGACTAGTCATTTGATAATTATATAACAACACAAATAATAATAAGAAAAAAGGGGTAGGACTAGGGTTAAAATTAAAATTACTGATAAATATTTCTGGAAAAATTGTACTATACCAAAATCCAGCTACACCAGCTAAAAATATTCGTTGATCTCTAGCTAAATTAGGTAATAACAAGTAAACTAAATACATTAATAAAAGAATTGATAAAAAAGAAAAGACACCATTAGCTAAAGCTTGATAAACAGGATTTGGACCAAAAATAGTAAAAGGGAAAACCAGATAATAATATAAAGGTGGTAAATAATAATTGCCTTGAGAAGCCCATGGACCTAAATGAGGGAATTTTCCTGACCAAATACCCATATAAATAAAAGCATCTCTAATTTGGTCAGGATCTGGCCCTATATCAAAAGTATTATAAGTAAAAACAGCAATAATTCTTGTAAAAAACCCGAACAATATCCCTAAAGCAATTAAAATTAAGCCGATAACTTCTAATTGGTTAGTTGGGTGGATTATCTTGTTTATCTTTGCTAAAACCATAGGATTCTCTGATTAGATATAAAGGTCTTCTTTTAACTTCTTCATAAACACGACTCAGGTATTCTCCAATAATTCCTAAACTAATTAGTTGGATACCCCCTAAGAATAAAATAGCCACAATAAGTGAAGCGTAACCTGGAACATCAATACCAAAAATAAGGGTACGCAACACTAAAAAACTAGCATACAATAAAGAGATAAAAGAGATAAATAAACCTAAATAACTCCAAATTTTCAGAGGAAGAGAACTAAAAGAAGTAATACCCTCGATCGCTAAATTCCATAATCGCCAATAATTCCAGCTAGTTTTCCCCTGAAAACGCGGTTGACGTTCAAATAACACCGAAGTTTGCTTAAAACCCACCCAAGCGAATAATCCCTTCATAAAGCGAGTTTTTTCGGGCATTTGCTTGATTGCTTCTATTACTTGGCGATCGAGTAAACGAAAGTCACCAGTATTCGGGGGAATGGCAATAGGGCTTAAATTACTGATAGTTTGATAAAAAGCTTTAGCGGTAAAACGTTTTAACCAACTCTCCCCTTGACGAGATTTTCTAGTAGCGTAAACAACATCATAACCTTCTCGCCATTTCTGTAATAACTCCACAATTAATTCTGGTGGATCTTGTAAATCCGCGTCAATAGGAATAACCGCATTACCATTAGCGTAGTCTATTCCCGCACTCAGGGCAATTTCTTTACCAAAATTCCGAGAAAGATTAATAACCTTAATCACGGGATAGCGTTGATGATATTGCAGTAATTTAGATAATGTCTCGTCTTTACTCCCATCGTTGATACAGATAATTTCGTAAGTTATTGCTAAATTATTTATCACTATAAACAATCTCTCAAAGAGATAGTCAAGATTAGACTCTTCGTTATACATAGGAATAACTATGGAAACCTCAATACTCATGTAACTTCTTAATCAAGACAACTTCTCTAGGGTTAGTTTGTAGCCATTTTTCCCTATCCTCACGAATGTTAGCCAAATGTTTTTCTATATTCTCACTAGTCAAGAAAACCCCAAAATCTGGGGGGATTCCTTCTTTTTGAGTCTGGAATATTCTCGCTAAAATTAAATCACCAATTTCTGGAGTATAGTGAGACTCATCTATATAATTACTCATGTAATCAGCAAGAGGTTCTCTTGTCACGCTATTATACCCCGAAAAATCCCAAACGGTAGTAATTCTCGTTATTTCTCGTTTCCAATCCTCAAAAATTTGCCAACGTCCCGTAATATAGATAGCTTCTAATCTACTAGCGTGCGGAGGAGAAATAAAGACTATTAAGTTAATTTCATTTTCTTGACAAAGTTGCACAATTTTCTCAAAATCTCTGAGATATTCAGGAGATAATTGATAGTCAGAATGCAAGCTAAAATATTGTCTCAGGGAACTTTCAAATCTTCTCACTGTCTCTCCATCATTGGTATCAGGATTAACCAGAAAACCATTCTGACTCTTTTCTCTCCCTGGTTGATTTAAACTAGCTAACAAAGTGTTATGACTCACAGATAGAGTACCAACAGAAAATAAAGCATTAATTCCATCAAGAGGAGTAATAAAAGTTTTACCTAAACGATGTTCACTAAAACTAGGTTGATTACCCAAATCAGCGTTGAACATAAAAAAATCCAAACCGAGGATAATTGTTTCTAAGTCTGGTTGATTAGTCAGAGAATGTTCTATGTATCTTAATAATTCATACATATTAGCCCCATTGAGACCTAAATTATAAACAGGTTGTTTTCGTTCAAAGATAGGATTGTTGGGGTTTATACCTTGTTTGACGCGGGAAGAACCAACTATAATTGTCTTGGGTTTGATTCTGATAATATCTAAAGCTTTATAGAGTCTGTCGTTATTATCTTTTTCTGGTTTAATATGATTTATCCCTAAAAAGTTAGGAGTATTAAATACCTGATAAGGATCAATTAGCCAATTAAACCCTGATACCGTAACCAGAGGGAGACTAGTAAATAACAGTAGGAGTAAATTAAATTGACGATATTTACTCATGGTTAAAATTGAAAGTATAAAAATTCAGAAACTCGATTCAGAGACAATAGGGATACACTGGCTAATAAACCGATAACTAAAGCCCATCTCCAGTTAGGTTGAAACTTAGCCATAATTTCTTGGGTATTCGGAGTAAAGGCAACAATAATTGTCAGTATAGCTAAAATTATTATACTTAGAGATTTACTTTCCCAAACTAGGGGTAAATAAGCTAACTTAGTCCAGGATTGTAGTTGTATCCCTAAATGAGTGATAACCGCTAACTTACCCTCTGCTTCACCAGGTAAAATAATACCATGTAAACCCATTAGAGTTTGGGCGATCGCTATCCCATCAGATAAACTTTCAGCCCGAAATAATCCCCACCCTATCACTACTGCAACAAAAGTCAACCCCCACCCTAACCAACCAGGAAGAGGTTTATTTAATTTACTCCAAGCGTGATTAATACAGAGATACATTCCCTGTAACCCTCCCCAAAGTACAAAAGTCCACCCTGCACCATGCCATAGCCCACCTAGTAACATAGTGGTGAACAAATTACCATAGCGACGGATTTCACTGCGACGACTTCCCCCCAAAGGGATATACAGATAATCTTTCAGAAAATTAGACAAAGTAATATGCCATCTGCGCCAAAAATCACTAATTGAGGTAGCCTTATAGGGAGAGTTAAAATTAATAGGAAGATTGATATTAAATAATAAACCCAAACCAATCGCCATATCCGAATAACCCCCAAAATCAAAATAAAGCTGAAAGGTATAAGCTAATACTCCCACCCAAGCTTCAATAAATACCACCTCATGAGAGTGATTAAATACTGTTGATACCCAAGGAGAAAGATGATCAGCAATGAGGACTTTTTTAGCCAATCCTAAGCTAAATAAACTCAATCCCATCGCCAGATTTTGTTGAGAGAGTCGAAATATTGCAGGTTTTTGTAATTGGGGAATTAATTGATCATGACGTAAAATAGGACCTGCGATTAATTGGGGAAAAAATGTCACAAAGAGACTATAGGTGATTAAGTCATACTTATTTTCTTTAGTTTCTCCGCGATAAACATCTACTAAATAAGCAATCTGAGTAAAGGTATAGAAGGAAATGGCTAAAGGAAGGATTATCTCTGTTAAGCTTAGGTTAATTCTCAGAGAATCAAGAAAAAAATCAGCGTATTTGTAATAACCAATTATCAGTAAATTAACTCCGATTCCTAACCCTAGAAATAATTTAGCTTGATTGCTTTTGGGTTTAGTAGCTAAAATGACGTTTCCCATTTGATAGTTAAAGAGGATAGAAAACAACATCAGTGGTAGATAAAAAGGATTCCAATAAGCATAAAAAAACAACGAAGTTATGATTAACCAGATTAATCTACCTTGCTTGAGTAGGAAAAATACTATTAAACTTATGGGTAAAAAAAGGAAAATAAACTCAAGGGAATTGAATAACATAACGTTCAACCTTAGTAACAGTTTGTTTTTCTCCTGGAGAGACAGTGGTTTCATCCATAAAATAAATGGTTAAACTTTTAATGTGTTGACTATCTAGATTATTTTGATTCCATTCTCTTACTAAATAAGCTGCAAATTCTGGTAATAATATGTCCCCGATTGAACGATTTAATCTAATAAAATAAGACCGCCATTGCATATTTTTTAAGACTTTATTTCTTTCTTTTCTAGTTGGCTTATCCCAAGTAATTGTTCCAATTTGATTGCGTAAAATATCAACTTCTGAGCCATCTTTTAAGGTAGCTGTAACCACGTACCAACCATCATCCATAGGAGGATTAGGAGCAAAAATACTCCAGGATTGATCTAAACGAGTTAGTTTAGCCAAGGGTTCTAATCTATTAACAGTACGACGATTCAAGACTTGATATTGAGTTTCTACCCAAGGTTTTCTTAAATCATCTCGCCAATATAGAGTATTAATAAAAGTTCGCCAATTCCACAAAGAAGCTAAAGCGAATAAACTCAAAGTAATGATATTTAAAGTTAAAGAAGACTTGAGAATAAGGGGACGAAATTTTAAAGGTTTAATAAAAGTTCCCGCTAGTTGACGATTATTGGCGATCGCTGTGTAGAATTTATTACCCCAAAATGATATTAGCTTCTGACTCATAATTATCCCTAAAGGGAAGAAAACTGGTGATAAACTGACTACATAGGTTAAACCTTGCCATTTATAATAACGTTTACTTTGACAATCTTCTATAACCCAAGAATTATATCTCTCTAAATCAGTATAAATAGAAGGATAATCCTGGGCTGGTAAGAGAGGAGTTTTTGGTAAAATTAATAAGGTTCTTAATAAATGGACGACTTTTTTACAAAAGCCACAATCTGAGTCATAGTAAATTTTTAATCCTTGTCGAGAAGGAGTATCTAACCTTTGCTGTAAACCATCCCAAAACTCACTAGGAAGAAAAACTAACCAAGTAATAATTCCTAAAGCAGGAAAAAGACCAATCGTAAAGATTAAACCAAAGGAAAAGTGTAACCCCACAAATAGACTAATCGCTAAATAACGACAAATTTTTGCACTGAAAATAGGTATTAAGGGTAATAACACAATCAATGGTCCTAAAAGTTCAAACCAAAGGGTAAACCAGGTTAAAAACTTGAGAATACTATCAGGTAAAGATAGTAATAAGTTACTCACAGGAGTTGCATAATAGTCAAAACTTAAAGAATAATAAACAGCATCACCATTTTGCCAAAAAGGACTTTGATGCTTATAAGCTACTGACCACATATAAAAGTAACAAATCTGGAAAATTAAAGCAATAGTTGCTCCAGATAACCATCTTTTTGGTAAGGGTTGGTTATGATTATTTAAAGCACTATCAAAAGAATAAGTAGCCCCTAAAGGTAAAAACATCGACCAAAATAATAAAGCCCTTAAAACGTCATCTCCTGCAAACAAAATAAAAGGGTTACGATTGTGTAAGGAAATCATCATTACCCAAGTGGCGATCGCCGCTAATCTGGTACGATATCCCACTAAAAAACAGATAGCGATTAATAAAGCAACCCAAAAAATCAACCACTGTACCCAAGGATAACCACTAATTGCATTAATAGACCAATAGAAGTTATCCGTTAATAGCTTACGCGGAACAATCCCTGAGTCGCTATAATGGGCTTTAACATCTCCCCAACGTATCCACAAATCAATTATGACGATCGCCCCTATTCCTAAACGAAATATAGCGAGGGAACGCAAGTCAAAACCTAGTATTTTATCCATTGATTGTATAAGTCTTGCACTACTCGATCTAATTGTACAGAACGAGAAGCTTTAAATAAGAGGCGATCGCCAGGGATAATTAATCCTTGTAAATAGTTTAACAACTCTTGGTGGTTTCTAAATATTTCTGTCTCAACACCAGTAGCACCTAATGCTATAGCTTCGGTAGCAGGTTCATCAGCTAAGATACATAGACATTGAATACCTAATTGTTTCACCTTTTCACCCACCCGATGATGAAACTCAAGACTATAATCTCCTAACTCCTTCATCGTACCTAAAACAGCGATATGACGTTGACCGGGGGATTGTTTGAGCATTTCTAAAGCTGCTTCCATGGATTCTAAACCCGCGTTGTAGGTTTCGTCCAAAATTACAATATCTGGTTCAAGGTGATAGGTTTTAGCCCTACCCTTGGGTATATTAATTATTAGCCCCTGAGTTAATGGTTGTAGATCAATTCCTAAGACTTTAGCTACAGCTAACGCTGCTAAATAATTAAGCGCGTTATGTCTCCCTGGTAACGGTAAAGGAAACTCTAAACCATCTACTCTCAACTTGTCTGGATTGATTAACTCACCTTGTACATCCCCACCCTCTAAACCAAAAGTAACCGTTTTACCTTGCCAAACTGCTCTTGCCGTTTTGATTAATCTTGGGTTATCATAGTTAAGTATAGCGATCGCCTCTGGAGACATTTGAGCTAGTAACTCACATTTAGCCTGTGCAATCGCCTCTGTTGAACCCAACCTTCCTATGTGAGCTGTACCTACGTTAGTGATGACCCCAATATTAGGTCTAGCTATCTTTGTAAGAAGGGCAATTTCGCCCCTAGCTCGCATAGCCATCTCAATCACCCCGTAGTCATGCTTAACCTCTAACTCTAAGAGCGTTTTGGGTACTCCAATCTCGTTGTTCTGGTTAGCGTGAGTCTTTAAAACCTCCCCCTGAGTACTTAACACCCCCGCAATTAACTCTTTTGTAGTAGTTTTTCCTACTGAACCAGTTACAGCAATAATCGGGATAGGCAGTTGATTACGCCACCATAAGGCTATCTCTTGATAAGCCTCTAGGGTGTTTTCAACGATAAATTGTGGTATTTGCTTAAGTAAACTCACTGAAACAAGTTTATCTACAATAATAACACTCGCACCTTTACTAACAGCAACATCTAAGAAATCATGACCATTAAAATTTTCGCCTTTTAAAGCTAGAAAAGCTTGATCAGGTTCTAAACAACGACTATCTGTACAAATTCCTGTGAGAAAACGATTAGTCAAATCTACTGAATTGATAATTAGACTAGGTCTAATAATCTTACTGAGTTGAGCAAGAGAAAACCGTAAAGACATAAGTAAAATCAAGAAAAAAAGAAAAATTACCGCAAAAACAAGGAGAAATTAACCCCAAAAAATAGGTAAGAAAGCTGTACTCATTTTAGAAGATTATGCCTTATAATGTAATTTAAACGGTGAGCTTTAACTAAAGTAGTTCACGACTTAAGGATGGCTAAAAAAGGTGGTTACATCAGTGAAAGAGAGTTTCCTCCAAAATACCAGTCAAGAGGAACAAATAATCTATGATCACCTACTCGAATGTGTGCAACATCAATCCCCAGAAGAGGTGATCGATGCTTTTCGTTGTCTTTTTATCAAAGGCAAAGACTATCGCGATCATCAAGTTCGTATAGCCCTAGCTAGAATAATTAACTCTAAAATAGGAGAACAACAGTTTAATTATATACTGAATAGATGTTGTCATATTCTGGTTAACCGTTGGCAAATGCAACCGCAGTATCAAACGGCTATATCCGCTTTGTCTGAATTATTCGAGCACCTAGCCCCTCCTACATCTACTTACTCAAATACTTCTGCTCGACTCAGAGAACTAGTAATCGAGTTTAGCAAAACCGATCACTATCTCAGACTAAAACGTCTAGGAAGAGTAATTACCCAAGGAAAAGATACAACCTATGTAGGGAATCTGATTAATCGTTATCCCTATCTCTATGAACATTACTTACTCTCAGAAGATAGTAACTTTGAAGATCAAAGAACAGTTAGACAACTACAATCGAAATCGCAACAACGCTTTGAACTAGATTTATCTAAATACGTAACCTATAAAGTTAGACAAGTACAGGTAACCCGTAAACCAGACTTAATCACACCGAATAAATCGATAATTACACCCATAGACAATCCAACCTTACTAAGCGATCGCGAATTAGGTATGGCTTTAAAACAATTCGTCGGGACAATAGAAGGAGGTTATAGCTACAGAGACCTCTCCCAAAGTTTTCTGACTCACACCAGTCAAACCAAAGACTATAAAACCTTTAAAGACGAACTATACCATTATCTGATTACTTCTGTAGATACTAAATACGGCAGACATAAATTTAACGAGAAACTTTATAAAAGAATCCAGACAACCCTACCCCATTGTGATAGTAAAAAACCCGACGAATTCCTGGTCTTACGTACCACTAGTCAACTCCTCAATTTCCTAGTGGTAGAAAGTGGTGCTAACCCCAATCACTACATCTTCATGGACTTAATTACTAATATGGGAGCAACACCTACGGTAGGATTACTCCTTAAAGTAGTTTTACTCTGTCACAAAGTCAAACCCTACTTAGAAAAACGCTTCTCTATCCTCTTTGGTCACTACGAATCCTTTACCAAAGAAGGTGTACCCTGGTTAGTTAAAGCCTTAGAAAACATGAATATCGCTTTTAGCGTTAACTTCGGTAAAGCTGACCTATCTTTCTTAAGACAAATGATGTAAATCCCGCTTAAAAAGCGGGATAGTTGACTATTTAGCTATAGGTTGTAACAAACTGAGTAAGTGTCCATCAGGGGTTCTTACCGCTGCTACTTTACCAAAAGAAGGCTCTCTAACTCTACCCTCTAGTTTAGCACCTAAGCTCTCTAATTTAGTCAAAGTATCCTGTACATCGGTGACATGAAAACTGAGGATAGGTGAGTTACTCCCCTCTACTCCTTCTCCCGCTGCGTGAAGGGCGATCGTCGTCCCATTGGCGTCTAATTCAGCCCAACCAGGACTAGACATCCTAATCGGTAAACCCAAACCATCTGCATAAAATTTAGCAGTTGCTTGTACATCCTTGACCATCAACATTACGTGTTTGAATTCAGCAGTCATAAATTTAATTCCTACTTAACCACTTTTGACCATTCAGACGTTGTAGAGTATATAAAACCAGCAAATCTAGAGTGATTTTACGTTCATCAATCATAAAAGACTCAATCGTACTAGGACTGGTATTGAATGTACTATAAGAAAAAGCCTTCTGACCACTGATACTCTCTTCTAGAAAATAAACATTAAAACGACGTTGACCATCTAGAAACTTTCCTTGTACTTGCCAACAGTTCTGACCATTCCCTGCTATGGGTAAACTATCTTGGGTAAATTTTAGCTCAATATCTTCTATCCCTTCACTCTTTAAAGCCTTTTCCAGCGCACCTAAAAAATGCTGTTCGATAAATTCCCCAAAGGGTTTATCTTCTAATGCGGGAGGTTTTGCTTTCTTAGCCGCGGGTGGCTTGCTTTGGGGTTTAGCTTCTTCTACCATAGTCAGAGTGATTCTAGATCTTAACTTTTTACCCTAAAGCTTACCAGATTCCCCGAGAAAAGGCAATAATTATCTTAAGTTCTTAAGTGGTTTCAATTGCCAGATTTGCTCCTCAGACAGTTCTAACAACAAATCATGATACTTAGTTAAAGTGGGACGATGTCCTACACTAACATAGGTTGTCCCCGTACTTCTTAAATGAGAGTAGAGACTTTCTTCGTTATTAATATCTAAGGCGCTAGTAGCTTCATCTAATACAGCATAAGCGGGTTTAGTAACTAAGATACGCGCAAAAGCCACTCTCTGTTGTTCCCCTAGCGATAAAACATCTCCCCAGTCTTTCTCTATCTCTAAACTACCAAATCTACTGATTAAATCAGGAAGGTTAACTAAGTTGAGGATTTTTTCTAACTCCCACTCTTCTATCTCTAGGTTACCCTTGGGGTAAAGTAATTGTTCTTTTAGACTTCCTAAAATCATATAGGGACGTTGGGGCAGAAACAAGATATCATCTAAATCAGGACGATTAATCTTCCCACTTCCAGAATTCCATAAACCGGCGATCGCCCTTAACAGAGAACTTTTCCCACAACCACTCGCACCCATAATCAATAAACCCTGTCCTGGTTGTAAACTTAAAGAAAGATCCTTAATCAATGTTCTTTGATAATTAGGGGTTTGTAGGGTTAAATTATCAAAACTCAAACTCGGTTTAATGATTGTTTCGATCGTATCATAACCATTAGTTTCGGAAATCGACTGAGGTTTGGAGAGATACTCTTCAAAGGAATAAAGACGATTAATCCCCGCAGCGAAACTAGTTAGAGATTGGAAACGGCTTACAATTATATTAAGGGAGAAAAACACCCGCAAAAATGCTCCCGTAGATTCTTGTAGTTTCCCTACTTCTAAATCCCCGTTTAAAATACTCGGTCCAATAATTAAAGCGGGAATAATATAGGGTAAAAATTCATAGGTATTTGTAAAGATGCCTAAATAAATTTCTTGCCAGATAATCAAGAGATTAAAATTATCAAAGACTTCCACAAAACTTCTTTTTACCTGGTTATTTTCTCTATTTTCTCCACGGTAAAAAGCGATGGACTCGGCATTTTCCCTAACTCTGACTAACCCAAACCTAAAATTTGCTTCTTTTTTCAGTTGGTTAAAATTAAGTTTAATTAGTTTTTTACCAAACACGACAACCGTTACGATTGTGCCTATTACACCATAACCTATCAAAAAAATTACTAAAGGTTGGGATATTTTCCAGAGAACTACACTAAAGGCGATTATCTGTAAAATTGATTGAGCAAAAACTAATAAAAATAACAGAGAATCTTGCGAAAAACTGCGGATATCTTCTGAGATACGTTGGTCAGGGTTATCTATATCATTATAAGCATGACTAAGATTATAAAAAGCCCGATTACCAAAATATTTACCCAAGAAATGATAAGTTAACCAACGTCGCCAATATAAACCTAACCTTCTTTGTAAATAACTAAATCCAGCAAACAGGGGTACATACACTACTAACACCCCTAAGTATATCCAGACAGTGCGCCAAAATCTAGAGGTATCCTGTTGAGACAAAGCCGAAAAAAGCTCACCCTGTTGAGTATTTAACTGTACACTCAATTGGGTATAGGCTACTAATAAGACAGCTAATAAAGCTAACAGGGTGAGTGCGCCTTTTTTTTCTTCTCCTAACCAATAAAGTTTAGCGATCGCCCAAAATCTTTTAACAACAGTCAGGTTAATTCGATTCATCCAGCCAAAGTTACTAATTTTTGGTGATTATAGCATTATTACAATTAGTAACTCGCTATATCTCAACGAAATCTCGATAGAGGTACTGTCCCACCCTGACTAGGTACATCTCCATGATTCTGTTTTTCCCACTCATAAGGGTTTGGCTGGTTTTGTTCAAAGATAATCAAGCTATCTTTTGATTCTGTTCTCATTTGATAAGTAGGCGCTTCATTATTGGGATAGTTATCACCACCTACACTCCAACTATCCGTTTGATTGTTTATACCGTCTAGATTAGCTAAATCCGCGGCTGATCCTTCTACTGGTTTTAATTCCTCTACCTCGGTTACTGGTATTGGTTGAGTTTCTGTTTGGGCTAAAACAGGTACAGAATTTAACCCCAGGTTTAGTAATAATACACTTGCTAATATAACTTTCATGATTCTAATCAAATTAGTCACGTTATTTTTTATTCTACTATTAATTAATCAAGAGATTGTTTTAGTTATAAAAATTTAATATTTAATCCAATAAAAGTAAGCTTAAATACTCATTAATTGTAATAGTATTTTAACTATTCAACTACAGAAACTACTCAAAAAAGCCTACACCAGACGTAAATTCCTGAAAAAAGTTACTTTAGCCACAGCTACAGCCATAACTACCAGTCTAGTATCTCCGAGATTACCCGTAAATAGTCAGAGTCCTCCTCATGTGGCGATCGCTGGGGGTGGTTTAGCAGGTTTAAACGCAGCTTATCAACTACAAAAAAACGGTATCAAAGCAACAGTTTATGAAGCGAATAATCGCTTAGGAGGAAGAGTTATTTCAATTACTTCTAGAGTAGGTAAAGACTTAGTATCAGATTTAGGCGGGTCTTTTATTAATGTAAATCACCAAGATATGCTTAGCTTAATTGATGATTTTCAACTAAAATTATTTAATCGTAACGAACACGCAGAATCTCTTGATTATCCTTTGGTTAAATATTATCTCGATGGTCGCAGTCTTTCTGAAGCTGAACTAGTAGAAGCATTAACCCCAATTGCTACACAAATAGGGGAAGATTCAGGCTTGATTTACAGCGATTATGAAGAAAACTCAATGGACATCTAATCCTCTCTCTCAAGGTAGTTATACTAGTTTTAAACCTGGACAATTAACTGAGTTTAGTGAATTTTTTTATGTAGAAGAAGATGGGGAAATATCCCAAGAAGTAAGAGTAGATCAACTGATTTTCGCAGGAGAAAATTTCAGCGATGAATTTTACGGTTATATGAATGGTGCTGCTCAAACGGGTAGATTAGCTGCTCAGATTATTATCAGAGAAATTGGTTAAGAAATTTGACATTATAAGTTTTATGGTTTTCTCGGCATTATATAGTTATTTAATAATCTTATTGGTTATAGGGAAGAGAGGGTGTAGGGTGTAGGGTGTAGGAAACAATAATTAATTCTTAATTCAGAATAACACCGTTCCACCGTTCCACCTAACCCTAAATTATTTTATTTCTCAACCAATTCTCTAAATCTGCTTGACTAGTAAAATCCATTAAATCTTCGGCTAATGTCTCTAAAGATTCTAAATTTAATTGAGAAATTGTTGTTATTAAATCAGGGTTAATATTTCCTAATTTTTTAGTTAATAATCGCTGAATTAGACTTAAAGCCTCTTCAGTTTTAGCTCTGGCTCTATCTTCTTGATATAATGGTGCTAGTCTCATGATTAACTCACTCTCTTCTGTGTTTGTACTTGGTTGATTAACTTCTAAATTCTTTTGTAAGGTATAGAGTATCTCTAGAATAACTGATTTAAGAGGATTATCTGGAGATAAGTTGATTAACTCTTCTATTGCTCGTTGTTGTACTTTTCCCCTTCCTAATAATCTTAACCATAAAGTCTCACTAGTAGAGGGTAACTGGTGTATCACTATTATAGCCGCTCTTAATAGATTAGCCAAAAAGTAGATACCTTCTCCCCAATCGGATTGAATCTCTCCACCACATTGACTCAGTATTGCTTTAGACGCTGTTGGGGTAATAATCCAGAGTCGGGGTAAGTCTGAATCTAAGATAGTTTGCTTATTTCGGTTACCTTCACGGTATAATTGTGCTCTAACGGCTAAAAGTTTGAGCAGACAATCGCCAATTTCTCTAGGAGTAACGGGATTACGGTAAGGTTCAAATAGAGACTTTGTCGCTGCTAGTTTAGCTAGGATACCCAATTCAGTAGGAAGTGTCGCAACGGTGGGGTTAAAATAAAGGTCGATTTCTCTGATTTCGTCAGAAAGTTGTTTAGCCACTTGTACTTCTCCATAAGGAGTTAAAAGGGTTTCGAGATAATCTTTATTAAATTGGTCATAGATAAATCTAGTCAAGGTAAAATGATCTCTATAGTTATTTAATAATCTTATTGGTTATAGCCAAGCAACAGGCAATTAATTTGCTTTGTTTTTAAGATTATCCCAACACTACCGCTTCCCAAAGATGTCGATACTCCTCTAAAGTAGCAGCAGATAAAGGTAATAAAAACTCGCTACGTTCTAAAATATTCTCGTCAACAACTACTAAAGGTTTATCTATTTCCGCAGCGATAGGATTATTTAAAATCATCGGAGAAGCAGCATCAGTCAAACGGGTAATAGCTTCAACGGCTTGGGGTTGCCAACAGAAATCAAGCCATTGTTTAATTATATTAGTATCTTGATGATTTTCTTGAGTTGCTTTAACCCAAACATCTACCCAAAGAGACGTTCCCGAAGAGGGTATAACCGCCTCAATTCTGCTATAATTTTTGGCTAAGGGTATAATATCTGTTGACCACCCTACAGCTAACCAGGTATCACCCATAATTAACGGTTGTAAATAAGAGTCAGAACTATAAAACTTAACTTGTTGATGTAATCGTTCTAATTCGGGTTTTAATTGGGGTATAGCTGTTAAATTTTCTTGATTATAGGAATAACCTAGTTTTTTCAGGGTTAAACCAATAACCTCCCGAGGATCATTAGGTAAAGAAAAGCGATCGCGCAATTCTTCTCGCCATAAATCACCCCAATCATTAGGGGTAATACCTAATTTACTTAAATAATCACTGCGATAAGCGATCATCATTGTACCCCAGCGGTAAGGTGCTCCCCAAATTTGCCCATTAGGGTTAGGATAACCAAGGCGATCGCGAGTTACCAACTGTTGATAGTTAGAGGGTAATTGTTGCCAATTGCTTAACTCCTCTTTACTTAGAGGTTGTACTAAATTTTCTCTAATCGCTTTTTCTAACCAAGTATCCCCAAGAGTAACTAAACTTGCTTCTTGATTAACTAGTAATTCCCAGAGGTTGTCTAAACTAGTTTCTAGTTGAAAATTAATCAATCTATCTTGATCTACTCCCTGACGAAATTTAGTTAAAAGTTGCGCAGGAATAGAACTTCTCAACAGAGATACCCGTAAACCATTGTGCTTATTTTGACAACTTGTTAAAAGATTAGCTGCTACGATACCACTTAAACCAATTAATAAAGAGCGACGAGTTAACATTAGGAATATTAAATTAATCAGAAATAGTTGCTATTTAACCCAAAAGTATGATTAGGATAGCAGTAACCAGTTAAATAATAGAATAACTATGGAATCAATGCAGAGGCAAATTCTCGAATTACACTACAAAGTTGACCAACTTTACCGCACTATCGAAGGCTTGAGCAATAAATTAGAACGTTTGCTCAAAGACTCTAAACAAACCCCTGTCAGTAATTATACTAGCTATAAAAAACAAAAAACAACTCAAAAGAATAAACATAAAGATATTTTAGACGATAATGACAATGGTCAAGAACATTATCAAAAATCTGATTTAGAAGAATTACTCTCACCAGATGTTCAGATTCAGAGACTAACCGCGCAGTTAACCGCATCTTACCATCGTATCGCTGCCCTCGAAGAACAATTATTAGCCGTGAGAAGCAAAATTTAGCTTAAACCACTAGCTACAGCTTCTATAGCTTCTAATAGCTCAACTTGAGACCAATTTTGAGCAAGATGAGCAGCGATCGCACAACCACCTGCACCTACTCCTTCTTTAACATAACCCCTTTCATAAGCTCTGAGAGTTTCATAGCGAGAATGGGTAAAATTGAGTTGAGTCGCTATTACAGGTAAACCCTGTAATTGATAAAATGATTCTATAGTTTTAGCTAAACCGACAGTATCTCCTGTAGAATCTTCCACAACCCAACGAGTTGTACCAATGGTAATGTATTCTAGTCTCATTTCTAGGTTTAAAGCATTAATTAAAGCATAAACAGCTAACATTTGTGTACCACCTGCGAGCATTACACCAGTATAACGACTAGCGGCGATCGCCATTCCCGCAGCTACGATTTGCATTGGATCACCTACTGTCGCTACCCCTAATAAAGGAGACAGAGGTATTGTTAACCCCTCTAAACCCTGTTGTACGATTGACCATTTTTGCGCGTGATTACAGCGACGATGACTACTATTAACTTTATCTTTAGCCTCAATTCCTAAAGCTGTCAATAAAGCCAAAGCTGTCGTAGTTCCACCTACCACACACTCTCCAATAATAACATAATCATGCTCTTGGGCTAATTTCTCACCCCAACTTAAACCCTGGTTAAAAAGATGTTTTACTACCTCAACAGGTAAAGCTTTACCAGAACTTACACAAAGAGCAGGCATACCACCTAGATTAATATTAAAAACTACAGGAGGAGTAGGTAACCCAGCGTTAAATAAATAAACAGGAATATCTAAAGCACTAACTACAGCACGACTAATTAAAGCAGGAGATGCACCTACATCTAAAGGAGGTAAAGGGTAACAAGGAGTCACACCAGGTCCATTGATTAAAAACTCAGCATCGGCGATCGCTGTATATTGACGTTGAGCAGGAGTAGCACCCGCGGCAGAAATTCCCTCTAACAATCCTGTAGCGGTAAAACCCAATATACAAGCAAACACAGGTTTTTTACCTTGATGACGCTCTAACCACGCTTTTCCTTGCTCTAGAGAGTGATAAACCTTAATCATAGTCTAGGATCGTTTTTAACCATTCAGGAGGACGAGGAATGGGGTTACCCAACTTATCTAAAACCAGTAACGCTGCTAAATGTACCGTCAGCACATAGATAATATTACTGATAAAAATCATCACCAATGCTAATAACTCAATCATCCACAAACTAGGTTCAATCAATAACCCTAATTTGAGAAAAATCCAGTTAGCTAATTCCGTGATTTGTACCATAAAATAACTCCACAAGTCCTCCCCAAGAAAGAGAGAAAACAACGCGACACGGAAGAAAACCCCAAAAGTCCCAATAATTCCACCCACAATTAGCGAAAAATTCCAAGTCGCACCCCGTCGCCAAAATAAGCCTAATTGTACTCCCATTAAGCCATAGGGTATCAAAAATACGATACTGCGCACAGGTCCCATTAAAACAGATAATAACAAACTAGTCACTAAAGTAGCCATCCAAGCCGCCCGTTGACCTTGACGTAGGTAAATCAAAGCGATGGGAATCGGAAAAAATAGCCTTAAAATTGGACCTAGAGGAAAATAATAGTTAATCAACCAAATCAAAGCAGAAGTACTCGCTAAAAAAGCGGTTTCTACCATGACTAGAGTTTTACTCTTTCCTTTAGATATAGGTTTTAGTTGATTAGGGGGAGTAGGTTTACTATAGTAGGATTCGCTGGAATCTTCATCAACCCAATTACTTTTATCTGTCATAATTTACTTCTTTAATAGTTTGCAGTAAAGCGCGTTTCTGTTCTAAGATATCCTCTATATTATCTTCAGCGAGACGCTCTACATAATTCACTTTAACCTCTTCTAATAAAGCAGTGATCAGATATTCGATCTTTTTCATACTTTTTTGTGCTTGCATTTCTGAAGTCATAATTTTACGAAAATCTTTTAAGAGTTTTTCTAAGATTTGATCATATACAGGATCTTCTTCAACGATAACGAATAAAACATTATAAACATTTTGATAAACTTGTTTAGCTATTTGTTCACTTATTCCTTTATTGACTTGTTCTGCTCCTGGTAATTTAGCTATACTTTGCCAAGCTGGAGATTCTTTTAAACCTTGACCTAAAATATGTTGAAATAATGCTTCTATATCTGTTTCTAGTTTAGGTAAAACTTCCCTCACCATCAGATTAGAGACTAATTTAACTATTTCTTTCGTCTCATCAATATCATTTAAATCAATATATTGTTGGTCATTATATTGAGAGATAAAATTAGCTAATTCTCCTCTTCTGACTGAATTTTGCAGTTGATTAATGATTTGGATTACCACCACTTCGGTGATATCTCCCGCGATATTAGCTACAAAACCTTGACTAACTTGTCTTTGGACTCGACGTAAGTCTAATAATTTAGCTTGACTCAAACGAATAATTACAGGAATTACCCGCAAAGTGCGAAAAACTGGTAAAAATAAAAACACATCATACCAACGCCATAACATCGCGTCAAGCCAATTTACACCGGTATAACGACGACTAATAATCAATGTTCTTAAGAGAAATTCAGCGAAGAAAATTAACCCAAAAGGGAAATCTATTAAACCAAAGTTATCAACTGGTTGTCCCGTTTCTCCTACAGGTCTAAAATAATTAGTCGCTATTAATGGTTCAATTTGTTCGTAAAAAAAATCTAATTCTTGTTGGTGATTAGTTAATAAGTGACTCCGAGACCAAAAAATATTGAATGATTGGGTAGCTGAAGCCTGTTTATTACCAAAAATGTGTAAACGCATTTTGCGTTTTATTCTCTCTAACGTACCAGTTTTATTAGCAGCAGAAAAAGGATCATTAGCAATCATTTGCTCACTTTTTTCTCTTAAATCTGCTAAGAGAGTATCAATACGAACAATATTTTCAGGAGCAGGATTTACCTCATTTTCTTCTAAAAGTTGTCTTAATTCAGCAACGGTTTGTAAATAATCACTGGTAAAACGTTCAGGTTCAATTCCTTTCACTAAATCATAATATGGAGTAATATTAAAGGGTAAAACCTTCAGAGGAGGATTAGGTATTTCATACTCTAATGTACCTAGTTTGACAAAAACTTGCAGTCTTCCCTGTAACCAAAAATCCCGTAAGGGAATATAAGTTAAGTCAAAAAAGACTAAAATAAGATTAATCAGAGCTAAAATAGCCATGATCTTCTCAAACCAAATCCGATTATGTGTAGATTTATATTTACGAGTGGTAATAGTCATAATTATTTATCTGCTAAAACTCCATGAAGGAAAATATCAGCGATACCCTCAGCCATTTCTTGTAATACTTCAGGTGACGCGTCGGGTTCAATGATGGTATGGTTAGAAAAACCAGCGATCGCAAACATTCCTAAAAAGACTTGAGCGACAATACGAGGATTACTACGACGATAAATACCTTTATCCATAGCGGTTTGAAAAAAAGCTTCAGCAACAGTAGTCATTTTACTAATAATCTCTGTCTGAATGCGATCGCGCAAATCGGGATGAAATTGCGCTTCTAGAAAACAAACGCGAAACAATTCGCCACTGTCTTTTAGTCTGAGCATTCTTTTGCGCATTACTTTTGCTACCGCTTTGTAGTTATCCATTTCGCTTAACTCAGTGAGTAAATCGGTGAGAATTTCTACCCAACCCTCGGTTACCACTTCTATGAGAATAGCCTTTTTATTGGGAAAATAACGAAAAAGTGTACCCTCAGCAATTTGAGCAGCAGCAGCGATATCTTTAGTGGTAGCGCCATCAAAACCCTTGCTAGCAAATAAACTTTGAGCTTGTTTTAAAATACGTTTACGGATTTTTTCTTCTCTAGAATCGTTGTGAGTTGAATTTTTGTTGGTATTTTTGAACCGAAAAACTTGCATAATATTTAAAGTGTCTAATTGAGGAGACTTATTGTTATTTTGCTATAAAAATCCCGCTAAATCTCGCTAAACTTTACAGATTGTTATTAAGAGACTCATGTTAACGAAAATTTTGTTTTTGACGATTGTACCCCTTTATTTTGCCTTAAATTGCTTAATCTTACCAGTTAATGCAGCAGAAGCAATTCAACCTTATTTAGATCAAGTCACGGAAAGTTTACAAGAATTTACCCTAGATAATGGTCTAAAATTTATTATCCTAGAGAATCACCAAGCACCCGTAATCTCATTTGTGACATATGCTGACGTAGGGGCAGTGGATGAACCTGATGGTCAGACAGGAGTAGCACATTATTTAGAACATTTAGCCTTCAAGGGAACTACTAAGATAGGAACAACCAACTATCAAGAAGAAAAAAAAGTCTTAGCGCGTTTAGACGCAACCTTTGCTGAATTAATGGAGAATCCCACTGTCGAATTAATCGAAAAATGGCAACAACTCCAACAAGAAGCTAGTCAATACGTTAAACAAAACGAATTTGGTCAAATCGTGGAGATAGAGGGAGGAGTAGGTTTAAATGCAGTAACTAGCGCCGATTATACCGCTTATTTTTATAACTTTCCCGCTAATAAACTAGAATTATGGATGTCTCTAGAATCAGAAAGATTTTTACAACCAGTATTTAGGGAATTCTACGAAGAAAAAGAAGTTATCCTAGAAGAGAGACAATTACGCACAGATAACTCTCCCATTGGGAGAATGATTGAAGCTTTTTTAGATACAGCCTTTAGTGAACATCCCTATAGACGTCCAATTATTGGTTATGAAGAAGATATCCGCAACTTAACCAGAACAGATGTAGAAAAGTTCTTCCAAACTTACTATATACCCGATAACTTGACCATGGCTATAGTAGGAGACGTCCAACCCGAAGAGGTAAAACGATTAGCTAAAATCTATTTTGGCAGATATCGTCAAAAACCTCAATCACCCCAATTACAAATAGTTGAACCACCCCAAAACCAACCACGGGAAGTAAACTTAAACTTACTATCTCAACCATTGTATCTAGAGGGTTATCATCGTCCTAGTTTAACTGATCCCGATAGCGTGGTTTATGACGTGATTAGCGGTATTTTAAGCGAGGGAAGAACTTCTAGACTATATCAATCTCTAGTAGAAGAACAACAAGTAGCTTTAAGTGCACAAACCTTTAATGGTTTTCCAGGTAATAAATACCCTAATTTAATCCTATTCTACGCTTTAAGTGCACCTAATCACAGTCTCGAAGAACTAGAAGCAGCTTTAAGTGTAGAAATTGAACGACTCAAAACCGAAGAGGTCACCCAAGCAGAGTTAGATAGAGTCAAAACTCAAGCTAAAGCTAGTTTATTACGAACCCTAGATACTAATGGGGGAATGGCACGATTATTGGTAGAATATGACGTGAAAACAGGAAGCTGGAAAAATCTGTTTAAGGATTTAGAGGCGATCGCCGAAGTCACACCAGCTGACATCCAAAGAGTAGCAAAGATAACCTTTACCCCAGAAAATAGAACCAGAGGACGCATTGTTAACGATGAAAAAATTTACTAAACTATTACTGTGGCTAATCTTAGCAATAGCGATCGCCCAATTTGGCTTAGGGATTAATCCCGCATTAGCAAAAGCAGCCGCGCATTATACTGAGTTGGAATTTCCACCCCTACCAGAACTAAGCATACCCGATTATGAACGCTACGAATTAGACAATGGGATGGTAGTGTATCTGATGGAGGATCATAAATTACCCCTAATCCAAGGAACAGCTTTAATCAAGGTAGGATCTCGATGGGAAAAACCCCAACAAGTAGGATTAGCGGAATTAACAGGGATAACTTGGCGCAGTGGAGGGACTAAATATCATTCTCCCACGGAAATTAATCTGTTACTAGAAAATAAAGCCGCCATCATAGAATCTAGTATTGGGACATCCCTAGGAAACGTGAGTTTTAACGCACTCAGCAGCGATATAGAGACGATTTTACCCCTATTTGGCGAAATTATTCGTTATCCTGATTTTGACGCTCAACAAGTCACTATAGCCAAAACCCGTATAGAAGGAGGTATCGCCCGTCGTAACGATAATCCAGGAGCGATCGCCAATCGAGAATTTAATAAATTAATCTATGGGGAAGATAGTCCTTACGCACGTACAGTAGAATACGAAACCTTAAAACCTTTAGAACGTAAAGATGTCATCAGATTTTACCAAACCTATGTACATCCAGAACAGGTTATTTTAGGGATAATCGGAGACTTTGAAACTAATCAGATCAAAGAATTAATCTCAGCAACTTTCGCTGACTGGTCTGATACAAAAGTAACTAAAGACCTTACGATTCCTGTAGCCCAACAAAAACTACTCTCGGGAGTTTATCTAGTAGATCAACCACAATTAACTCAGAGTAATATTGTTTTAGGACATATAGGAGGAGAATTGCAAGATCCTGACTATCCCACCTTATCGGTATTAAATGGTTTACTCAATGGTTTTGGTGGACGTCTCTTTCGAGAAGTGCGATCGCGTCAAGGGTTAGCTTATTCCGTCTATGGTGTCTGGAGACCTCGTTATGATTATCCAGGATTATTCATTGCAGGTGCACAAACTCGCTCAGAAACTACTGTACCTCTGATTGAATCATTAAAAACCGAAATTGACCAAATACGCACAACTCCCATTACCGATGCAGAATTAGACTACGCTAAAAACTCCATTCTCAACTCTTTTGTCTTTGAATTTGAACAACCAAGTCAGACTCTCTCCCGTTTAATGTCCTACGAATACTATGGTTATCCCGAGGATTTTATCTTTACCTATCAACAACAAGTACAAAACACCACCACAGCAGAACTCCTCAGAGTCGCCCAAACCCATCTTAAACCCGAAAATATCGTTATCCTAGTAGTAGGTAATCAAAGCCAAATTGAACCCCCCCTAACTAGCTTACAATCAGAACCCAAAATCCTGGAGATTTCCCGTAGTTAACCATCATGCAATTTATTGACCAAGCAGAAGTAGAAGTTTATGGAGGAAAGGGAGGAGATGGAATCGTCGCCTTTCGTCGCGAAAAATACGTACCCGCGGGAGGTCCTGCGGGAGGAAATGGGGGTAAAGGTGGTTCGGTTATTTTTGTAGCTGATAGTAATCTACAGACACTGTTAGACTTTCGCTACGCGCGCATCTTTCGCGCTGAAGATGGTAAACGGGGAGGACCAAATAATTGTACTGGTGCATCGGGAAGCGATCGCCTGATTGCCGTACCTTGTGGTACTTTAATATTAAATGCAGATACAGAAGAATTAGTCGGGGATTTAGTCACACCAGGTCAAACCATCTGTGTCGCAGCAGGGGGAAAAGGTGGACTAGGAAACCGTCACTTTTTAAGTAACCAAAATCGCGCCCCAGAATACGCCTTACCAGGTTTAGAAGGAGAATACAAACGCCTACGCTTAGAACTAAAATTATTAGCTGAAGTAGGTATTATTGGTTTACCCAACGCAGGTAAATCTACCCTGATTTCTGCTGTCTCCTCAGCCCGTCCTAAAATAGCTAATTATCCCTTTACTACCCTTATTCCTAATTTAGGAGTAGTTCGTAAACCCACGGGCGATGGTACTGTCTTTGCTGATATTCCAGGTTTAATCGAAGGTGCACACCAAGGAATAGGACTTGGTCACGATTTCTTACGTCATATCGAACGTACTCGTCTCTTACTCCACCTTATCGATGGTACAGCAGATGAACCCATTCAAGACTATCAAACCATCCAAACCGAGTTAACAGCCTATGGTAAGGGTTTAGGTGAACGTCCCCAAATTATCGCTCTTAATAAATCTGACGCTGTTTCCCCCGACAAGGTAACAGAAATTATCTCTGGCTTAAATCAGTTAACCAATGACCCCATTTTAGTTATTTCCGCAGTCACTGGTAAGGGTTTAGACTCTCTGTTACAAAAGATTTGGCAAGCTTTAGAATCTCAATTAGTTTAATCAAAACGTGGCAAGGGAAGTCATGTTACTTTGTATTTTGGCGATCGTTTCACTATTTTGCGTAATCCTAAAGATGAACTAAAAACAGGTACTGCTATAGATGAGCAAGAAATCGATCAGATCATTAATCCTCGTCTAGGAATAAATTTGGCAATTGTAGAGCGAATTTTGTTGAGTTTGGACAAAAATATAGATGTGCGCGTTATCTCCAAATAGTACTCAATTAATTTCAATTAACCTCAACTTCAGCTGCTGAAATACCTTGATTTTGATAGCCAAAATACCATAATACCGCAGCAGCTTCAACCCTAGTTACAGATTTATCCGGTTGAAATAAAGTAGTAAATCCAAAAGCTCGACGTACATTAGATTTAGCTTGCCCAGTTTGATAGTCTATATAAAGAGCTTGTAAAACCCGAGGCTCGATATCTGTAACGTCTTGAAAACCCCAAGTCTGACGAATATCATCGAGCGAAGTAATCGGTAAAGCCTTACGATAGTCTAAAGGTACTTTCCAAGCGATTAAATCACCTCGATTGAGAGGAGTATCGGGATTAAAGCCGGTAGCGGTAACATCTCTACTCAGTGGTGAAGGGATTACACCCGCTTCTGCTAAACCTTGAATAATGGCAAAATCTGGATCATCTCGGGTAACATCTTCAAAAGCTGGATTAGCTTCAGGAGAAGCTAGTTTAATCTGTTGACTAGGGTTATTCTGATGAAAGCGATTATTAGTTTCTAATAACCAACGAGCGTATTCTCGACGGGTAACGATTTGATTGGGTTGAAAGTCTTCGATTTCGCCAAAAATACCTAATCTAGCTAAATCTTGGATATATTGTTGGTGGATTGAGGATATTTGGGTATCCTTAGTAGTTTCAGTTTCAGTTTCAGTTTCAGGTGTAGGGGTTGTTTGGGGTTGGTAACTAATGATGATTTCTGTCAGAGAAGCAGATGAGTCGAGAGTAACTTCTAAATCAAGGTTATCTTTTTGTGCTTTGATTTGGTTTTCAGAAGCTGAGGGAGATAAGATCCAACCTTGAGACTCTAACTCTTGTTGATAATAACTGCTAATCAGGTTACTAGGATCTGATGATTCCCAAGTTATCATACCTTGATCAGATTTTAAATCAGGAGAGATCTCCTTAATTTCTGCTTCAGGATAAATGGGTATGCTTTCGGGAAATTCTGGGGGTACACTTAATGCTGGTGGTGTAACGGTAACAGTAGTGGTAGTAGGGGTTTCTAACTGAGGATCAGGGGTAAATAACCCTTCCACGTTTTGATTACCGCTACAACTACTTAAAACTGTGGCTAAAAGTATCAGAGAAAGTAAGGATAGGGGAAATTTACGAGACATTGTTTAAGCTGGTTTAAGAGTGACTAAATCTTCAGGTTTAACCGCACCTTTTTCGGTAATAATCGCGGTGATTAGAGATGCTGGTGTCACGTCAAAAGCGGGATTATAATATTCTACTCCTTGAGGACATATTACTGTCTCTCCTACTTGATACACTTCTACGGGGTTTCTTTCTTCGATAGGTATCTGACTACCATCACTGAGACTAAAATCAATGGTGGAGAGGGGAGCTGCTACAAAAAAAGGTACATCATGATATTGTGCTACAATGGCTAGAGAATAAGTACCAATTTTATTAGCGGTATCCCCATTAGCAGTGATCCGATCTGCTCCTACTATAACAGCGTGAATCATCCCTTGTTGCAGACAATGGGCTGCCATATTGTCGGTAATTACTGTGACAGGGATATTTTCTTGAACACATTCCCAAGCGGTGAGTTTTGCTCCTTGAAGACGGGGACGTGTTTCGTCTGCATATACCATAGATAGGCGATCGCTCGACCAAGCTGCTCTGATTACTCCTAATGCTGTACCGTAACCTGCTGTAGCTAGAGAACCAGTATTACAATGGGTCAGAATATTGAGTTGAGTTGGGCTTTCTGGTAATACAGTCAATCCCTCTTTACCGATAGCTAGACAAGTTTCTAAATCTTCTTGTTGTATAGTTTGAGCGGTTTCTAGTAAGGTTGCTTTGAGGGTAGCAATATCTCCTACGCTTTCATAAGCTGTTTTCAACATTCTGGCGATCGCCCAAGATAGATTAACAGCGGTGGGGCGAGTTTCTCGCAGACATTGGGCTATTTTGGCTAATTCAGCGATAAATACACTTCTCTTCTCGGTTTTAATCTCTCTTGCACCTAAATACATTCCATAAGCTGCTGCTACTCCTATTGCTGGTGCACCTCTGACAATCATCGTTTTGATTGCTTGAGCGAGATCTTCATAACGACTGATATCTATAACGCTATATTCTCCTGGTAGTCTGGTTTGATCTATGAGTCTAACTTTGTCTTGATACCAAACCACGGGGTAAATTGATTGAGCTGATTTGCGCATATTGGTTAATTAATAGATCAATTGAGCATCTTGATTAAAAAATTGACGACTAATACCTCTAGTTACTAGCAATAAAGTAATGAGATTACTAAGTGCTATCATAAATAAAATCAAAATTTGATAAGAAGCTGCATTCAAAGGGTTAGCACCTGCTAAAACTTGTCCTGTAAACATCCCAGGTAAGCTCACAATTCCCACCACCATCATTTGATTAAGGATAGGAATAAAACCCGCGCGAATCGCTTCTTGTCGATAGGAAACAATCGCTTGAGTAGGGGTAGCACCTAAACAGAGATGGGTTTCTATTTCTTGACGATTTCTGGTGATTAAACTGACTAAACGCTCTCCCGCTACAGAAGCACTATTCATAGCTTGACCTAAAACCATTCCCATCAGAGGTATTAAATATTGGGGTTCATACCAGGGATTAGGTTGGATAATTAATAACAGAGCGTAAGCTAGGGTAAAAGCACTACCTGCTAACAAAGATAGCCAGACAGTGGGAATTAAACCCTTAAGCTTTTGACTAATCCGATTGCGCGCTACTATGGCTGCGATAGTTAACATAACCCCTAGTAGTAATACTACTAGGAGCGGATTGTTTAAAGCAAAAATGATGGTTAGAAAATAACCTACCACCATTAATTGTAACAGCGATCGCCCCGTAGCCAAGATTAACTGAGATTCTAACCCAAGCCGATGCCAACGTACTAGAGCGATCGCCATTGCCATTATCCCCAAGGAATAGACTAAATCTTCAACATCTAACTCAATTATATTAGGCATAAATACCTAATTAATCGAGATATATTCAGGTTTATTACCATTGTCATTATCTTGAGAGGTGTTAACTTGAGTTAAACCTTGTTTTTCTAGCCAACTTTTCAGGGGATCTTCTGCTAAATTCAGACGCAAAGCACCTGCGATCAATCCATTGACAAAGGGTACGGGTTGTTTGATAAATTCTTGGAAAATTGGATTAAGTTCTTGTAAAAACATAAATTACCACTGCAAATAAGCACATATATTATCTCATGATAGAGAATTGTTGAAAGATTGGTAACTCAATTTGGTAAATTAGATCCGATAAGACTAAAAATAACAAAATTGAGGTTAAACATGAAATACCGTGGCTTGATTACCACTTTTTTACTGGTGATATGTTTTGGGTTGATCTCTGCTTGCTCTGACGCACCAGATACTACTGTTTTTAACAGAGAAGATTACACATACGATCAGATTGTTAATACAGGATTAGCCAATAAATGTCCCGAACTTCCCGAAAGCGCGCGGGGATCTCTTCCTATTAAAGCTAACGAGACTTACGCCTTTGAAGAGTTATGTATCGAACCTCAAAAATACGCCGTTAAAGAAGAAAGCGGAATTAAGCGTAAAGAAGCTGAATTTATCTCGGCTAAAGCTTTAACTCGCTATACTTCTAGTTTGGAACAAATTAACGGTACAATCAAAGTAAGTGACAATGGTGTATTAACCCTCAAAGAAGATAGCGGCATTGACTTCCAAGCAGTTACTGTTCAACTACCAGGTGGAGAACAAGTACCCTTTTTATTCACCGTTAAACAATTAGTAGCTCAGACTGAACCAGGTTTTAGCAGTATTAACACCTCTACCAACTTTAAAGGAAAGTTTAACGTTCCCTCCTATCGTGGTAACGTTTTCCTAGATCCTAAAGGTCGTGGTGCAGCTAGTGGTTATGAAAACGCTGTAGCGCTTCCTTCTCAAGCTGATAGCGAAGAGTTCCTAGCGTCTAACATCAAACGCTTAGATAAAGGAAAAGGAGAAATCTCTCTATCTATCACTAAAATCGATAGTGAAACTGGAGAAATCGCTGGTCTTTTTGAGAGTATTCAGCCCTCTGATACTGATTTAGGAGCAAAAGAAGCAGTAGATGTAAAAATTAAGGGTACTTTTTACGCTCGTATTAAATCACAAGCTTAGTCACCTTTTTACCAACTGAATTGGGAATCTAGGTTGGGTTTAATCATTATTAGACTCAACCTTTATTGTAAACTTCTCATAACATCTAGTAGTTTTTGCTCTAACTCTTGATCTTGTCTAACCTGTTGGGTAATCTGGTTAAACTGCTCCACAGTCATACCCGTATCTTTAACGATATTTTCGGAAGTTTGACAATAGATTATCGCTATTTGAGCTGCATCTTCTGGAAGACTATTATAGCTACTCGGTTGATTACAGACTATGTCTGGGGGATTCTCCCCCATAATCTGTTGAATTTCAGCATAAGCTTGCTGACGATTAGATTCAATCTGCATTACTGCTTGAGCGTAATTACTAATCTGTTCATCACTCAGGGTTTGAGCTCTAACTACTCCACCACAGAGAGTGATTACAGTGGTGAGTAGAGTTAAATGATAGAGTTTACGTAAGTACATACATCTAAAACTTGAGAGACAATATAATCATTATTGATGGTTTTTTGGTTAAATAAGTTCCTGATTATTGATTAATCTTCGTCTAAAGGAAGACCAAAACGCACTTTACCCCTACCAAAGTAGCGACCAAACTGTAACTCATAGACCTCATCTTCTGCTTGAGTTTCCACTACTAAATCAGAACAAGCATAACTGACGCATAATAAAGCGTAACCTTGTTTTTGTAAGTCTGGAGATAATCCCATCGCTTCGGGTTGTGCTAATGTACCTGAAAGGATTTTAACCGCACAAGTTGTACAAGCGCCATTACGACAGGAAAAAGGTAGTTGATAACCCTGCGCTTCCGCACTTTGGAGAATATAGCGATCGCTACTAACGGTAAAGTTGTAGATTTCTTGTTGATGATGAACAGTAACTTGATATTGCTCAGACATTGGTTTATTAAGATTATTTAAGTTATATTTTACCTGAAATCTACCTGCATAATAGACAAATCATCAGCAAAATCATCACCACCATTAATGATGCGAACTTGTGCGAGCAAATCATCTAGATTACACTTAGAACAGTATTGATAGCGCAATAGACTAATAAATTGCTTCAAGTTCCAGAATTCCCCTGGGTTGCGATCAATCTCATAAATACCATCACTAAACACATATAATCTAGATTGAGGAGTAATCACACAAGTTTCTTGACGATATTCTGATTCGGGAAAAAAACCAATACTAGCACCACGAGTAATTAAATGTTTTTCTACCACACTACCATAATCATCAGTAGCAATGAGTACAGCAGGTGGATGGCCGGCGCTAGCATAAACTAAACTATGATTTTTACGGTTATAAACCCCATACCAAATCGTGAAAGATTGTTGATTATGTTCACTCATGGGAAAAGAGCGATTTAAACCCGCTAAAACCTCCCGAGGATAATAAAAATTAACCTGATTCAAACTTTGAGAACGTAATAGATTCAAAATAGAAACAGAAGGAAAAGCAGCTTTAATACCATGTCCTTCCACATCGAGTAAATAAATAGCTAAATGATCTTGATCAAGCCAATAATAGTCAAAACCATCCCCACCCAATTGACGGGAAGGAATAAAATGAGAATCAATATCAATATATTGACAATGAAGAGGTTTTGGTAAGATAGAGCTAACATATTCTGCAGCGTCTTCTAATTCTGCTTCTAGATGTCTTTTCTCCTGTTGTAGTGCTTGATAGAGACTATAAACCCTGACACCTGCTCTTACCCTAGCTTTTAACTCATGATGTTTGCGCATCACCGATTTAGACAAAAAGTCATCACAACCCCCATCTAAACCAGTGACTTTATTTTCCTCATTAGACTCTGCTGAAGTTAACAGAATAAAAAAAGTTGCTGAAAGTTGAGGATTACATTTAATTTTACTACAAACATCTAGACCACTCATCCCTGGCATTTTCCAATCACAGATAATTAAAGCAGGTTGATATTGGTAAGCTAAATCTATCCCTTCTTGACCACTACTAGCTACCAAAATCTCATACCCATCAGGAGCTAGAATCCTCCTTAAGATTACCTGTATGCTTGGATCATCATCAATAATTAAAATAGTCGTCATAAAGACAAGGTGGTTACTGCTGCTAATTGGCGATTACATTGATTTAGGTTGACTAAAATATTATATTATCAGGTAATATAGTTTGATAATATTGTTGTCCTTGAAAAAATATATCTAAATATAACGATTCTAGCTATTATACTCAAAGTTAACACTGAAGATCTTATGATTACTAATAGCCAATGGCTTCTCGAAAATCTTGATAACCCTAATTTAATTATTATTGACTGTCGTTTTCGTTTAAGTGATCCTGCTTGGGGCTATCAACAATACTTGTTGAGTCATTTACCCCAAGCTTATTACTTGGACTTAGATTTAGACCTTTCGGGGAAATTAGCTACACATGGTGGACGTCATCCCCTTCCCGATGCTGCTGTTTTTACTGAAAAGTTAAACAAGATAGGGGTAAATTCTGCTAGTATTATTGTAGCTTATGACGATAATAGGTTTGCTTTTGCAGCTCGTCTTTGGTGGCTTTTACGCTATTTTGGACATCAACAAGTAATGGTTTTAGATGGTGGCTTCTCAGCTTGGGTAAGTTCGGGTTATCCTGTAACCTCAGACATTCCCCTACCTAAACAGGGCAATTTTTCCCCTATCCCTCAATTAGAGAAAATAGCTACTAGGGAAGAACTCATCACTAGTGAAAACACCCCTGAGATAGTTTTAATCGATTCTCGTGCAAGCGATCGCTATTTAGGTAAACGAGAACCCCTCGACCCTGTAGCTGGTCATATTCCAGGAGCAATTAATTTCCCTTGGTTAGATGTTTCTACTTCTGAGGGTTATTTTCTCTCATCGGCAGATCAAGAGCAAATCTGGCAAAAACTCCCACCTCATGACTCAATTATCGTTTATTGTGGCTCGGGAGTGACCGCTTGTGTTAATCTTTTATCTCTAGACTCTTTGGGTATTACCAATACAAAATTATATCTAGGTGGTTGGAGTGATTGGTGTTCTTATTTAATTTAAATTGCTTCGGCTTTTTCGACAAACCTCTCGTCAGCTCTGAGGGTTAACTTCAAAGCTTGTCCAGATTGGGCAGCCCTTACCGCTTGACGATAGACGGGATAATGGGTAGGAAGAGTTACATAACTACTTCCCTGTCTGTAACTAATAGTATAATCAACCTGTCGCAACATCTCAGGTGGGCTATGTCTTTCTCCCGTTTTTTGTAGATCCTCGACTTCATCGATGGTAGGTTTAGGGGGTATTCTTGGCCACCATAAACCCTGATTATCTGCGTCTCCAAAAGCATCAGGGGGACGTTCTCCGTTAATATTTTCTAAAGAAGCACTGCTAAACTCTTCCCAACGAGATCGCGATGGTCGATCATTGCTACCGATATAATATTCTACTCTCCAGGTTAGGCTAGTAGTAGCAACAGCCTCATATTCGTCAATAATTAATCTGGTACAACTATTGAGAACAATTGCTAAACAAAAAGTGATCAGAGTTAAACATAGATTTTTAAACATATCTAAATCAAGTATTTAATCTTAATAGCTATGGTACTTTGTTCAGGAGTAAAATCAAATTTCATCGCTTCATAATCAGGACCACCTTTCCAAATGCTAGGATTATTAGAAAAGCCCATACCTTCTTTAGGAATACCTAGAAAATTAGTATTGAGTTGAAAATCCTCATTTTCGTCGTGAAAAACAGCGATCGCATAACTCCCATAGGGAAGTTCACTAAAAGTTAGATTTTGAGGATCATCAACCAACAACAGACAGGAACTTCTAATCGGTTGTAGATTACTTTTATCATTATAAGAGTCTGGATTATCGAATAAAGCGACACAAAGGTTACCCTTAATCTTGCGAAAACCAGAAACTTCAACGGTTAAGATATTAGTGACCATTTACCTAGAGCTATATAATCAAACAGGGCAATTCTAACATTTTTTCTAAAGAGCAATATGACATCTATTCGTGAATTACATCAACAACTAGTAAACAAGGAACGTTCAGCAGTAGAAATTACTACAGAATATTTAGAGAGAATTGACGCGGTAGAAGGGAAAGTCAAGAGTTTTTTAACGGTCACGAGCGATCGCGCTTTAACCCAAGCTAAAGTAGTAGATGAGAAAATCGCCCAAGGTGAAGCAATTGGATTATTAGAAGGGATTCCTATTGCTATTAAAGATAATATCTGTACCCAAGGGATAACCACTACTTGTGCTTCACAGATTCTCGCTAACTTTGTACCTCCCTATGAATCTACAGTCACCCAAAAATTAGCGGATTTAGGGACAATTTTACTAGGTAAAACTAATCTAGATGAATTTGCTATGGGTAGTTCTACAGAAAATTCAGCCTATCAAGTTACCGCTAATCCCTGGGATTTATCCCGTGTTCCGGGGGGATCTTCGGGGGGTTCAGCAGCAGCGGTAGCCGCCTCAGAATGCGTTGTGGCTTTAGGTTCAGACACGGGTGGTTCGATTCGTCAACCTGCTTCTTTTTGTGGCGTGGTGGGCTTAAAACCTACCTATGGGTTAGTATCTCGTTATGGGTTGGTAGCTTATGCGTCTTCTTTGGATCAAATTGGACCATTGAGTCAAACTGTGGAAGATACTGCTATTATACTCAAAGCGATCGCAGGTCATGATCCTAAAGATTCTACTAGTTTACGGTTGGAAATTCCTGACTATCCTAGTTTACTCAAACCCGAATTACCCAAGGTCAAAATAGGTATCATCGAGGAAACCTTTGGAGAGGGATTAAACCCTGAAGTAGAGACAGCGATAAAAGCGGCGATTCAACAATGGGAAAATCTCGGCGCGACGGTAACCACGGTATCTTGTCCCCGTTTTCGTTACGGGTTACCCGCTTATTATATCATCGCTCCTAGTGAAGCTTCCGCTAATTTAGCTCGTTACGACGCGGTTAAATATGGTTTACGTCAAGAAGCAGAAAATCTCTTATCGATGTACACTAAAACTCGTTCCCAAGGATTTGGTACAGAAGTAAAACGTCGGATTATGTTAGGAACTTATGCTCTCTCTGCGGGTTATTATGATGCTTATTATCTCAAAGCCCAAAAAGTGAGAACATTGATTAAACAGGATTTTGAGCAAGCTTTTGAGACTGTAGATATTTTAGTTTCTCCTACTGCTCCTGTGACTGCGTTTAAAGCGGGAGAAAAAACCGCTGATCCTCTGAGTATGTATTTACTGGATTTAATGACTATTTCGGTTAATTTAGCAGGTTTACCCGCTTTGAGTCTTCCCTGTGGTTTTGATGCTCAAGGTTTACCCATTGGTGTACAGTTAATCGGGAATGTCTTAAGTGAAAGTTTATTATTACAAACCGCTTATGCCTATGAACAGAGTACAATATGGCATAAAAAAACGCCGAGTCTATGATTAAGCAATACCCAAGAGTAATATTAGCCCTCATTTGGTTACTAGGGGCGATCGTCGATCGCCTTTGGTTAAGCTTAGATAGTACTGTACCTGCTTGGGACCAAAGTGAGTACCTTAATGGTGCAATTAGATATTATCAAGCTTTACAATCTCCCCTGTGGTTTAGCCTCGATTGGTGGCGAGAATTATGGTTATTATCACCAAAAGTACCGCCTTTTACCTATCTGATGGCTACTCCTGTACTTAATATTTGGGGAACTAGTGTAGAAGCTGCTACTATTTTAATGCTTTTTTGTAGCGCTATCTTGATTTACTGTGTTTATATTCTAGGAAAATTACTATTTTCTCCTGGGGTAGGATTATTAGGGGCGATCATCTGTCTATTATTACCAGGATTATATATTTATCGTCTCGAATTTCTTCTAGATTATCCTCTGACGATGATCGTTACTCTCAGTTTTACCGTTTTAACTGTGTGGAGAGAGAAACAGACTTATCTGTGGATGATAATTTGGGGTGTATCCTTTGGGTTAGCGATGTTAACGAAACAACCAGCGCTGTTTTTTCTATTGATTCCCTATCTCTGGTTAGTAGGAAGTAGCATTAAACAAAGAAAGTGGTCAGCTTTGCTCCAATTATTACTAGGATGGGGAATAGGGATGGCGGTTTTATTTCCCTGGTATCGTACTAATTGGTTATTGATGCTAACTTCAGGAAAAAGGGCTACCATTGACAGTGCGATCGCTGAAGGAGATCCCCCCCTCAATACTCTAGCTGCGTGGACTTTTTACCTAGAAATCTCGCCCTATTTACTCTCTTGGGTATTGATAGTTGTTCCCTTATTGGGTTTAATTATCTATGGTTGGCGCAATCGGACTCTTAAAAAGAACAATCTAGTTTGGTTACTAGTATTTCTAGTGGGGGGTTATTTACTCTCCTCTGTTAATCTCAATAAAGATGCTCGCTACATTCTCCCTTTGTTACCCGTATTGTCTATCCTCTTAGCAGTAGGTTTACTCTCCTGGAAGGGAAGATGGGGTTATCAAGTACGCGTAGCGACTATCTCGGTGAGTATTGTTTTAATGTTAGCTCATTTATTTCCCTTGGGGTTATCTCCTCTACGCCATGCTTTAACCCCTGGTAGAGATAATTTTCCCTATCAGGGTGCACAATGGCCCCATAATGAGGTTATTGCTACTATTAATCAAACTTCTCCTTATCTGCATTCTACTTTAGGGGTTTTACCCTCTACTCCCGAGATTAATCAACATAATTTCTCTTTTTATGGCGCACAGTTGGAGTTTCCTGTATCTGGACGTCAAGTAGGAGTCAGAAAAGCAGAGGTTGTCTCAGACGCTAACTCCCTAGATTGGTTTGTGACGAAAACTAAAGGACAGGGTTCTGTACCCCCCGCTCAAGGTATGATTGTAGAATTAGTAGAAAATGAGCCTAATTTTAGCTTAGAAAAAGCTTGGCAATTACCCGATCAAAGTATTTTACATCTCTATCACCGCGAACCACCTAGTTTAAGGGTTACACCCACAACAACCACTGCTGAGATCGTTACTCTAGACGCTGTAAGTATTCCTGAGAGTTTCCCTCCTGGAATACCTATACCTGTTACCTATGAGTGGTCCGGTTCGGATCAACAACTTAAACAGGGTATCGTGTTATTAACTTGGGTAAATATTGACCCGAATCAGGGTGATTCTTTCTGGATTCATGACCATGGTTTAGGTATGGGTAGGTTAAATTGGGGTAATTCTAGTGGAGACTTTACCGTAATAGAAAGAACCGCTACTTTTCCTCCTGCTGAATTAATACCTGGTGATTATCGTTTAGAAGCTATTTATCTTAATCGTGACACTAATCAAACCTACTCTATCTCTGTACCTGATATCATTGTTACTGTTGATCCTAATGCTCAATCAACTATCGCTCCTGAGTTAGATTTACCTACCCAATTGCGTCTAGCAGCTCCTGATTTAGCTAAAGGTATCGATGGTTTAGAGCCAATTTTTGCCCTAACTGCAAGGATTAATCAGTATGATCCTCGTTTAGATTATCTCTCTCAATTAGAAAAGTCTTTAGAATATCGCTTATCTACGACTGATTCCTTAGATTGGACATACGCTTTAGCTTTAGCTAATGTTCTCCAACAAGATGTAACTCAGGCTAGATTAGCTGTGCAACGCTTAATTAAATTAGATCCTGACAATCCCTATCATCATGCTTATTTAGCTTTTATCTATCTCTATGATTGGAATCCTACCCCCGCAGCTGTGGCTATTAACCAAGCGATCGCCTTGAATCCTGATGTTCCTGAATTTACTATTCTCAGAGGTCTTACTTATCTATTTCGTGGTCGTTTCTTCTTAGCTTGGCAGGATTTAAAATCTCTGGTAAGCAATGGGGAATAGGTTCGAGAGGGGGGAGTGTCAACACTAACCGAGCAGTATTGCTTTGTGTTTGACATTTTCAAGTCTTGAAATCCATCCAATTCTTACTCCCATGAATATTTACTACTAAAGGAATTGATAACTTAACTACGTTTTCCATAGTTGATTTAAGTTGTGGTTGTAACTCTTCCCATTCTTGTCGGGGTACTTCTAAAATTAATTCATCATGAACTTGTAATAATAATTGTCCTTGATAATTAGCTAAGATTTTGTCGAGATTAATCATCGCCATTTTAATAATATCAGCACTTGAACCCTGAATAGGTGCATTAGCTGCAGCCCTGAGTAACTGATTATCAGCGTAGTTAATCTTTAGTTGATCTAGATTAATTAAATTAGCAGGTGTACCCCGTAATTGTTGCAGATCATCACTACTAAAATTAAAATAGCGTCTTCTTCCTAAAATAGTAGTAACATAACCAGAGGCGATCGCTTGTTTTTTCACAGTCTCTAAATAAGTAAAAACCCGAGAATATCTTTGACGATATCTATCAATAAATTGTTTACCCTCTGAGGCGCTAACTCCTGCTTCTTTAGCGAATTTTTGCGCACCCATACCATAAATTACCCCAAAATTAATAATCTTACCTAAACGTCTTTCTTCTGGACTAATATCGGGTTTTTCTAATAAAATTTGTGCTGTTAAAGTATGGACATCTTGATTATTTTGATAAGCTTCGACTAAGAGAGTTTCTTGACTTAAATGGGCGAGTATTCTTAACTCTATTTGGGAATAATCTGCACTTACTAATAACCAATCCCTTTGGGGTATAAACGCGCGACGAATTTGACGAGAAAAAGCGGTACGAATAGGGATATTTTGTAAATTAGGATTAGAAGAAGATAATCTACCTGTAGAGGTCTTAGTTTGATTAAAGTTAGTATGTACACGTCCTGTATCTTTTCTAACTAGTAATGGTAAGGCGTCAACGTAGGTAGATTTAAGTTTAGCTAGGGTACGATAACTCAAAATTTGGTCTATAATTGGATGGTCACCTTGTAACTTTTCTAAAGTAGCATGGTCTGTAGAATAACCCGTTTTAGTTTTACGAGATTTACGACGATCTAACCCTAGATTATCAAATAAAATTGTTTCTAATTGTCTAGGAGAATCTAGATTAAATTCTTGTTTAGCGAGTAAATAAGCTTCTTTTTGAATTGTGCTTAATTCTGAGTCTAGTTGTTGAGAGAATTCTTGTAAATAAGGGATATCTAAACTGATTCCTTGGTACTCCATCTCTGCTAGAATTGGCTCTAAGGGAAGTTCTACTTCTAGTAAGAGTTTATTTAACTCGGGAATAGCGGCTAATTCTTGTTGCAAAATAGGAAAAAGAGCTAAGGTTGTATAAGCGTCCATTCCACAATATTCTGCTACCGTGGCTATATTTAAACTGGCGATGTTTTCTCCCTTGGGGATATTTAAATCTTGATAACTTTTCGATTCTAGGTTAGTTAAATACTTTTGGGTGAGACTTTTGAGGCTATGACTTTGTTCAGAATTAAGTACATAACTAGCTAACATTGTATCAAAGACAACCCCAGCTAATTTAATTCCCTGGGTTAAGAAGACTTTGCGATCGAATTTAGCGTTGTGGAAAACTTTAGAGTAATCTCGATTAGTTAAAATAGTCTCTAGGGATGATAATACCTCATTCAATGGTAATTGTTTACCCTGAAGATGTCCTAGGGGAATATAAGCTACTTGATCTAGTTTATTTCCCCAACAACAACCAATCCCTACTAATTTAGCATCCCTAGGCTCTAAAGAAGTGGTTTCTGTATCCCAAGCTATTGGATGTTCAATTGTCGTTAATATTTCTCTTAATTGGGTTAATTTTTCCTGAGTATCAATAATTTGGGGTTGAATAACTGGTTGGTTGGGAAATAATTCTAGTTGTGTTGGATTTCCTGTTACCTGTAATTGGTTTAACTTACTACGAAAGGTATTTAATTCTAGTTTAGACAGTAAAGGTTCAATTTTACGCCAATCGAATCCTTGTAAACCACAACTTTCTAAGTTAATATCTAAGGGAACGTCTAAGATTATTTGTGCAAGTTTTTGAGAGTGATAAGCATCTGCTTGACCTGCAATCAGTTTTTTAGCGAATTTATCAGGTATTTGGTCTAAATTAGCGTATATTTGCTCTAAACTACCATATTCGGTTAATAACTTAACCGTGGTTTTTTCCCCAATACCTTTTACTCCAGGAATATTATCAGATTTATCACCACATAAAGCCTTATAGTCAACTATTTGCTCAGGAGTAACTCCGAGTTTTTCGATGACTTCCTCGGGATGAAATTCAGCATAATTAACGGTTTTAATCGTACTGCGATGGAGATAAAGTACAGAGATACCTTGTTTACGATTGACGAGTTGGAATAAATCGCGATCGCCTGTCATGATTTTAACCTGAAAACCCTCTTGAGACGCTTTTTGAGCTAAAGTAGCCAGAACATCATCAGCTTCGTAACCAATGGCAGTAACTATAGTAAAATTTAAATTAGAGAGTAACTCCTGTAAATTAGCTAAATCCACCAAAAGATCAGGAGGTGGTGCTTCTCGATCTGCTTTATAATTTTGATCAGCTTGATGACGAAAAGTCGGCTCAGCTAAATCAAAAGCGATCGCCACATAGTCAGGTTTTTCTGCTTCGAGCACTTGTAACAAAGAATTAACAAAACCAAAACAGACACTAGTAGGAATACCCGTAGAAGTGCGCAACCCTCCCGAGGTAGCAAAAGCATAATAAGCGCGAAAAGCTAAAGAATGACCATCAACCAGCAAAAATACCATTTGAAAACACCCCTACTATCAAGGTGAGGGGATTCTGAACCACCATTACTAGCAGTTCCCTACTCTTTTAAAAGGTTTGCTAGGCTGACCGTGCAACCACTAGTCATACTTCCATCTATTGCTAGACACCTTGCCAATTCAAGGTTAGCCGTTACTTTCTGAGGGACTCTCAGTAGATAGCCGTTAACGCTATACACCAATACTAGCACAAAGCTGTCTGTTCAGGACAGGGTTTTAGACCCATTTTTTTGATAAATATTTGTAAAATTTACCCGAAAAAAGAGATAATATCTTCTTTATCCATGATAGGTTATTAATCATGAACAATAGAGCTTGTAATTTTCGCTCTAAATTCCCTCATCTGTGATCATCAGAAGTGGGATAATAATTGTTAGGAGTCCAACTCGCTTGTTTATGATTTATCCGCCAATTTTGGCGGTTTTAGTTTATTAAAACATAGTTTTTGATAGAATAGTGCTTTCGTTAAATCAAAGCAATATCATAAAAATTATCTTATGTGTGGAATTGTCGGTTATGTAGGTACTCAAGAAGCCACAAATATTTTAATCAATGGATTAGAAAGATTAGAATATCGGGGTTATGATTCAGCAGGGCTAGCAACGGTTAACCAAAGTGAATTACATTGTATTCGTGCTCAAGGTAAACTATTCAATCTACGTCAGAAGTTAACAACAGAAATAAATCCCTCTCAAATTGGTATAGCTCACACCCGTTGGGCTACTCATGGAGTACCAGCAGAACATAACGCTCATCCCCACAGAGATATGTATAATCGGGTAGCGGTGGTGCAAAATGGGATTATCGAAAATTATCAAGAAATTAAAACTGAGTTAATTAATCAAGGGTATCAATTTACCTCAGAAACAGATACAGAAGTCATCCCCCAACTTTTATCTAGCTATCTACCTGACAACCCCGAAGGAGATGATTTTTTAATTGCGGTACAAAAAACTGTTAATCGCTTACAGGGTGCTTTTGCTTTAGGGATTCTTTGTGCTGATTATAGCGATGAAATAATTATAGTGCGCAATCAAGCACCTTTAGTCATAGGTTTTGGTCAAGGTGAGTTCTTTTGTGCTTCAGATGTTACTGCAATAGTTCCCTACACCTCCACGGTTTTATACTTAGAAAATGGCGAAATAGCTCGTTTAACCCCCATTGGCGTAGAATTATACGATTTTGCTTTAAAACGCTTACGCAGATTCCCCCGCAATCTAGATTTAACCCATGTAAGTGTGGATAAAGATGGCTTTAAGCATTTTATGCTCAAAGAGATTCACGAGCAACCTATAGTTATTCAATCCTGCTTAGACCATTATCTCAATAGTGACACAGAAGGTAACCCCATTTCTTTAAATTTAGATCCCCAAATATATAATAATACCCAACAGATTTTAATTTTAGGATGTGGCACAAGTTGGCACGCAGGTTTAGTGGGAAAATATCTCTTAGAACAATTAGCAGGTATTCCTACTTCAGTACAGTACGCTTCAGAATTTCGCTACGCTCCCTCACCAATTCTCCCTAATACTTTAACCATTGGCGTAACTCAATCAGGAGAAACAGCCGATACTTTAGCTGCTTTAGAAATGGAAAAACAACGCTATTTGAACTTAAGTAAAGAAGGAAAATTTAAAATCTTAGGGATTACTAGTCGTCCTGAAAGTACTCTCGCTCAAGTAGTTGAACAAATTATTAATACCCATGGAGGGATTGAAATTGGCGTAGCTTCTACCAAAAGTTTTATCGCTCAACTAATGAGTTTTTATCTTTTAGCCTTAGATTTTGCTTCCCGTAGAGGTACTTTATCTGGAGAAAAAATTAACAGCATTATTCAAGATTTACGTCAACTTCCTAGTCAAATCGAAGCAATTATTAAGGAACAAAATAGTAAAATTGAAGCAATTGCTCATGAATTTGGCGAAACCCAAGATTTCATTTTTATCGGCAGAGGAGTTAATTTTCCTATAGCTTTAGAAGGAGCACTCAAATTAAAAGAAATCAGCTATATTCACGCTGAGGGATATCCCGCGGGTGAAATGAAACATGGACCGATTGCTCTATTAGATGCTAAAGTACCTGTAGTGGCGATCGCTGTACCAGGAGAAGTCCACGATAAAGTCTTATCTAATGCTCAAGAAGCCAAAGCCAGAGATGCTCGCTTAATTGGGATATGTTCCTTAGAAGACCAAACAGCTAGCAATACCTTCAATGATATCTTATTTGTTCCCAAGGTAGAAGAGTTATTGTCTCCAATTCTGACTGTAGTTCCCTTGCAATTACTTGCTTATCATATCGCAGCGATTAAAGGTTTAGACGTAGATCAACCCAGAAACTTAGCTAAAAGCGTAACAGTTGAGTAGTTTTTAGGTTTTTATTAACATATGTGTAATGCAACTAATTTATTTTTAGCCAAAACTAATTACTTTTGAGATGCGTTACGCTAACGCTAACACATCCAACAAATTGTTATTCTTGACCTATATTATCAGGTATTATTATATGCTCATTTCTTCCCCAATCAGGGGGATATACCCCTTCTAAAATCAAGCGATGAAGACTCGAATAAGACCAATCTTGAGGCGAATCACATAACCCATGATTCACAGGATTATAATGAATATAATCAGAATGTAAAGCAAAATCTCGCTCATCTCTAATACAATGTTCCCAAAAACGACGTTGCCAAAGATTACTTTCTCCTCGCTTTTGTCGAGACAAAGAAACCCCTAAATCAATCCCTAATTGATCCCGATAATGTTTGGTTACATAAGTTTTAATTAATCGTAACCTAACTGATATATTTTTATCATGTTCGGGTAATGTCCAAAGACCATGAAAATGATCAGGTAACAACACAAAAGCATCAATAGAAAATGGATATTTTTCTCGTACTTTTTCGATCGCTTCTCTTAATCCTTTTCGTCCAATTTCAGAACATAACCATTTTTGGCGATGGTAAGTGACTTGGGTAATAAAATATGTCCCCCCAGATACATATAATCTTCGATAATTGGGCATTTGGCTAGTCAATTACGTTTAAGATGCGTTCCTACATTTTAGCTTCTCTTGTAGGGTGCATTAACGTAAGTGTAATGCACCTAGTTTATTATCCTCCAAGCCTAATTAATCTAATCTCCCCTAATTAGACATTTGACTAATCAAGTTAAACTTGAAATGCGTTACGCTAGCGCTAACACATCCTACATTTAAACGTACGTATAATGCTCCTAATTTATTGAACGAATTGCACCCCTTTGAGGGAATAAAAATCTATTGTCTTCCAAACCTAATTACTTTTAAAATGCGTTACGCTAGCGCTAACACATCCAACAAATTGAAAATTTTTGCTCCTTTTGTCTAATTCAGAGAATCAATAATAAACAGAAATCTGATGTTGAAGAATATTTGGCTATTTTTACTTTCTTTGGTTATAAGCATTTCTTTTGCCGCTTGCACTTCTGATCCACCTATTACTGAAACAACCAATACTGATGATGGTGTACTTAGACTATTATATTGGCAAGCTCCAACTATTCTTAACCCCCATCTTTCCACTGGATTTAAAGATTATGAAGCTGGTAGAATTACTCTAGAGCCTTTAGCTAGTTTTAATCAACAGGGAGAATTAGTCTTATTTTTAGCAGCAGAAATCCCTAGTCTCGAAAATGGACAAGTAGCAGCTGACGGAAAATCTGTTACCTGGAAACTCAAAGAGAATCTTAAATGGTCTGATGGTGAACCCTTCACAGCTGCTGACGTAGTCTTTACCTATGATTATATAAGTAATCCAGAAGTGGGTTCAAGCAACGCAGGAACTTATGAAGTAGTGGAAAGCGTGGAAGCGATCGACGATTATACCGTTAAGGTGAATTTCAAAAACGTTAATCCTGCTTGGTTTGCTGTGTTTGTTGGTACAGAAGGTATGATTTTACCTCGTCATCAATTCGCTGATTATAACGGTAATAACGCTCGTCAAGCACCAGGGAATCAATTACCAGTGGGAACAGGTCCATATCGCGTAGTAGAATTTAAACCAGGTGATACGGTTATTTATGAACCTAATTCGGAGTTTCGTAACCCTGACATCGTCGCTTTTCAACGGGTGGATCTCAAAGGGGGAGGAGATGCAACCTCAGCCGCAAGAGCAGTCTTACAAACTCAAGAGGCTGACTATGCTTATAATTTACAAGTAGAAGCTAACGTTTTAAATCAGTTAGTAGCCGTAGGACAGGGTCAAATTTTATCTAGTTTCGGTGCTTTGATGGAACGAATCTTGATTAATCATACTGATCCTAATCAAGTAACCGCTACAGGAGAGAGGTCTAGTTTAGAGTTTCCTCATCCTTTTTTTAGTGATGTCAAAGTACGTCAAGCTTTTAATTTAGCAGTCGATCGCCAACTCATCGCCGAACAACTTTATGGAGTCACAGGAAAACCCACAGCTAATGTTTTAGTCGCTCCAGAAGAGTATAATTCTCTTAATACTAATTATGAGTTTAATTTAGCTCAAGCTAGTCAATTACTCGATGAAGCGGGTTGGGTAGATACTAATAATAATGGCATACGCGATCGCGATGGACAAGAAATGAACATACTCTTTCAAACCTCTGTTAATCCCTTGCGTCAAAAAACCCAACAAATCGTTAAACAAGCTTTACAAGAGATTGGTGTAGAAGTAGAGTTAAAAAGCATCGATCCTAGTGTTTTCTTTTCTGGTGATCCCGCTAATAACGATACCATTGAAAGGTTTCACGCAGACATCCAAATGTACACTACTGGCAACACTAACCCAGATCCTACTGCTTATCTCCAGAGTTTTACCTGTAGTGCTATTCCTCAACAGTCTAACAATTGGAGTGGTAATAATACCTCTCGCTATTGTAATCCCGACTACGATCAATTATGGCAACAATCAGCCCAAGAATTAGATCCTGACACAAGAAAACAAATACTAATCCAGATGAATGATTTACTAGTTCAAGAAGCTGTACTTATCCCCATGGTACATCGTGCTGACGTTATTGCTATTAGTAATAGTCTTCAGGGAGTTGAGTTAACACCTTGGGATTTAAGAACTTGGAATATTCAAAATTGGCGTAGATAGTTAATTTACAAGCAAAAATTGCACCCTTAGTAAGAAGTGCAATCTAGTTTATGTTAAATTTTGACTGAAAAATTAGGCGATATGGTAGGAATCTACTGGTTGATAAGTTTTTGATTCATTAAGTTTTTTTTGTGCTTGAATTGTTTCTTGTTTACCTTCAGATATATTTAAAGAATTTTCCAATAAAACAATATCTTGTATTTTTTCCCAAGGGGTTACAAAAGGAGGAAGAGCAAAAGAACAAGACTTCCAATTAGCTTGAACCTCTACTCCTAATTGATTACATAGACCACCGCGACGTCCTTCAGGACAGTAATGACGACAATAGCGACAAGCAGAAGTGATTCGATGTGGCTCGTTCATGAAGGTGGACCTCTCTTAAAGTGGAGAATGATTATAAGCTTGTCTATAGCAAGTTTCTTATTATTTAATTATCACTGATCGCTTGTGCTGTAATTATTGGGTTAAAGCCTAGATACAGTATGGTTTTGAGTGATCCCAAAATATACTCAGAACTTTAGAATCTTTTAATAATGCCTTTACAAAGGTACATATAAAATGATTAACTACTCATTTTTATCACTTTGAAAAAATTTGATATATCAGAGAATATTGCTTAAAAACCAATGGGGATCAACTTTAAAGTGGCTATGATTGTGTCAAGACAATTATTAAAAAAAAAGTTAACAAAACCTTAAAACAGGAATTTAGTTAAATCTAAGACAATTTAGGGTTGGTCTTGCCTAAAGCTATTTACAATTGTTAATATAATCAAGAGTTAAGTAAAAAAGATGGTTAAAAATAATTGGCAAATCAAACTGCTATACGATGGAGAATGTCCACTCTGTCTAAGAGAGGTTAAATTTCTCCAAAGCAAAGACAATGGGAGAGGATTAATCGCTTTTGTAGATATTAGCGATCGCAACTACTCACCAGCAGAAAACAATGATATCGACTTCGCCACAGCTATGGGAACAATCCACGCCATTTTACCAGATGGAACAGTAATCACCAATTTAGAGGTATTCAGGCGAGTATATACCATTTTAGGCATGGGGTGGTTATATAGCTTTACCAAATTACCAATCATCGGACCAATCGCCGAAGCTATTTATCAAGTTTGGGCAAAATGGCGCTTAAAAATCACAGGGAGAGCAACTCTAGAAGAAATTATCGCTGAACGAGAAAAAACCCTCAACTGTACAGAAACCCAACGTTGTCGAATCAACTAGAGTAATTATGCTAACCATCTCAGGACCAAAAAACCCCCAATTCTTACAGGTAGCCAACTGGATTTTAGATCCCGTTAATTATTTAAACAAAACCTCTCAAGAATATCCCGACTTATTCCAAACTAAAGTAATACCATCAGCGGATAACGTTATCTTTGTCAGTAATCCCAAAATATTGCAACAGATTCTTACCAACGATCGCCAACAGTTTATAGCTTCAGCAGAAGGAAATAAAATTCTTTCCACCCTACTAGGGAATTATTCCGTCATTATGTTAGACGGCGATCGACATAAACAGCGACGACAATTATTAATGCCTCCTTTTCACGGACAACAGATTAATAATTACGCTAACACCATCACTCGGATTACTAGAGAAATTATGGATAGAGCACCCGTAAACCAAGTGGTAGAAGCCCGCAGCCTCACCCAAGCCATCACCATGAATGTGATTATGGAGGCTGTCTTTGGTCTTAGTAGTGGAGAGAGGTACAACAAACTCAAAAGCTTATTAACCTCACTTTTAGATATATTCCGTGTCCCCGCCAAAGTCGCTTTTTTAGTCTTTCCCAGTTTACAAAAAGACTTAGGTAAATGGAGTCCTTGGGGTAATTTTCTCGCCCTTAAAGCAGAGATTGACGAGCAGATCTATGCTGAAATCCTCGAACGTCGCCAACTACCCCCCAGGGATGATATTCTCTCCCTATTGCTTTCAGCTCAAGACGCAGAAGGTAACCCCTTAACTGATGAAGAATTGCGCGACGAACTGATTACCCTATTATTCGCAGGACACGAAACAACCGCTACTGCTTTAGCATGGGGTATTTATTGGACACATCATTTACCCGAAGTAAAAGCTAAAATCCTGTTAGAATTAGCTAGTTTAGCAGATTGCGAACCCACAGCAATCACTCGTTTATCCTATTTAAGCGCTGTTTGTCAGGAAACTTTGCGCATTTACCCAGTAGCTATGGTTACTTTTCCGAGGATTGTCCAAACAGACACCGAAATAGACGGTTACTTTTTCCCCGCTCATAGTACCATTATGGGTTGTATTTACCAAACCCATCACCGTGAGGATATTTATCCCAATCCAGACAGTTTTAAACCCGATCGCTTCTTAGAAAAACAGTTCTCCCCCTATGAATTTTTACCCTTTGGTGGGGGTGTTCGTCGTTGTCTTGGGGAAGTTTTAGCCCTATTTGAGTTTAAGTTAGCTTTAGCCGAAATAATTTCTAATTACAACATAGTTTTAGCCGACAGCAAACCTGAAAAACCGCAAAGACGAGGACTTACCCTCGCACCTGCTCGCGGTGTTCCCATTATGATTAAATCAAGTAATGTCACCTAAATAAGCTTCCAAAACCTCAGAATTACTTTGAATCTCAGCAGGAGTACCATCAGCCAGATTTTTTCCCTCAGCTAAAACCCAAATATGCTCACATAAAGACATCACCACGTCCATATTGTGTTCAATAATTAAGAAAGAAATACCTTGGTTATTCCAGTTCACGATATGTTCGCAAATTTCCTCAATCAAAGCGGGGTTAACTCCTGCAGCAGGTTCATCTAGTAAGATTAACTTAGGTTGAACCATGACTGCTCTAGCCATTTCTAACAATTTCCGCTGACCACCAGAAAGAGAACCCGCGTAATCATTAGCTTTAGCGCTTAAACCAACCTCAGAGAGGATTGCTAAGGCTTTTTCTCGGTTAATACGCTCTTCTTGTCTAATTTGTCCTTGTGTAAACCAAATTTTAACTAAATTCTCCCCAGTTTGTTTTTGGGGAGCTAATAACATATTTTCTAATACCGAGAGACGAGATAAAACTCGGGGAACTTGAAAAGTACGTACACAACCTCTTTGCGCAATTTTATGAGGTTTGAGTTTCTCAATAGATTTACCATCAAAGATAACTTTACCCGCGTCAGGAGTAATAAAATTAGATAATAGATTAAATAAAGTACTTTTTCCTGCACCATTAGGACCGATTAAACCAGTAATCCTTCCTTTGGTTACAGTAATATTAGCTTGATCTACAGCCCTAATTCCACCAAAGTTTTTCGATAGTTGTGAAGCTAATAATAAAGGTTCGCTCATTTATTTAAGGTTAATTCTTGTTTTTTACCTAGAATACCCTGGGGTTGCCATAACATTAAACCCATCAGAATAATACCAATCAGCATAATTCTCACTGCTCCTTGTTGGGAGGGTTGAAGTATTCCTAATTCACTAGAAGTTAAATAACGAGTTAGTGGTTCAAAAGTAACCCAAAACAAAATTGCTCCTAAAATCGTACCCAGGTTATTTCCAGCTCCACCTAAAACAACTATCATCCAAGTGTTAAAGGTAATAATTGGTTCAAAATTATCAGGATAAACGCTAAATTGCCAAGCGTAAAATGCTCCCGCTATACCTCCGATCGCTCCTCCTAGAATAAAGGATTGTAATTTATACCAAAAGACGTTTTTTCCTAATGCTTTGGCTACTTCTTCATCTTCTCTAATCGCTTTGAGAATTCTTCCCCAGGGCGATCGCACTAAAAACTCTAATCCCCAATACATCAAAGCTAAGACAATCAAACTCAAAAACATCAAACCTACTTTAGCGTTATAATTAGCAAAAGCAATTAAACCAATAATATAAGTCAAGATAATTAAACCACTCCCGACTACTCCTCCTATCCCTAGGCTTATTTTCTGCCAGATTTTAGCCTCTTTGCGCCAGTTTTTCCGCAATTGTCGCCATAATTGCCACATTCCTATAATAGCGATAACAGTCAAAATAGCACTCATAGACCATTGCTGCATTAAACTAGATTCAATCTTTTCTAAAGGACGAGGATAGACTTGAATACCCGCAGATCCCCTAGTTAACCAAGCTTCATTTTTAGCGATTAACCTAACTACCTCTGATGTACCAATGGTCATAATTGCTAGATAATCTTCTCTAAGTCTGAGGGTGGATAAGCCAATTAATAACCCCAATAAAGCAGCTAAAATCCCTCCTGCTATTACCGCTAAAATTAAAGGTACACCAGCAAGACTTAACAAGACTGTTGTATAAACCCCAATCGTCATGAAAGCTACGTGACCGAAATTAATCAACCCCGTAAAACCCCATTGTAGATTTAAACCCAAAGCGAAAATAGCGTATAAAGCTATATTAATAATTAGGAAAACCCCATAACCAATCGGTATCCCTAAAAATGAATCTACCTCATTAAAAATCATCTTCTCTAATTGGCTTAATATTTAATAATTGTTAATTATAGAAAATTTTCAGTTTAAGCAAGAAAACTTTTGTTACAAAAAAGCTAGAATCAAATCAAACTAACCTAAGATAGATAAGAACAATGACAAGTAGTAACGGCAATACACCAGGAACCAACGGCAATGGTAAAGCCAATAAAAAAATTAGCTTAGGGATACCCAAACCCAAACCTCAATCAGAATTAAGTAAATTTGAACAGAAGGTAATTCTTAAACAGACACCAGTATGGTCGAGAGCAGCAGCTTGGACGATCGTCGGGGTCTCAGGATTTAGTATATTATGGGCATCAGTAGCTAGAATAGAACAAGTAGTAAACGCAAGAGGTCAACTAGAGCCAGTAGGAAGAGTACAAGAAGTTAGACCACCAGTTAACGGCGTAGTTAAAGAAGTTTTAGTTCAAGATGGCGAAAAGGTTGTTCAAGGACAAGAGTTGATTATCTTTGATACTAGTACTTCTGAAGCAGAATTAGCAGCACTGCAAAATATTTTAGCTTCTCTAACTCAAGAAAACCAATTCTACCGCACATTATTAAATAACTCTCTCTCAACCGTAGAATTAGAAAGGGAGATCGCCGAGTTAGATATACCACCAGAAATAGCCTCTTTAGCTCGTCATTTAATCGAATTAGACAACGAAAATAAAGTACTCAATTTCTATCTCTATCCCGAAGCCGAATTAGAAACAGGATTAACCCCCACTGATCAAGCTAGATTAAACGCTATTAGATCCGAATATGACTCCCGTCGAGAAGCATCTGATTTAGAAAAACAAAAACTAGAAAAACAACTAGCCCAAAATGAACTACAATTAGCCGATACACAAGCCAAACTAGCCACAGATCAACAAGTCTTAGCTGAAATTAAAGAACGCAACGAAACAGCGATCGTCGCAGCTGAAGAAAGCTTATCGATTGATCAAGGTATTGTCAGAGATATCGAACCACTTGTAGATGAAGGTGCTTTAGCTAGATTACAACTAGAACAACAGAGACAAAGAGTCAACGATCGCTCGCGGGAATTAATCCAACAAAGAGCCAACGGCAACGTAGAATATAACAATCAACAACAACAAGTACAAACTCGTCTAGCCGAAATCGACCAACTACTCCAAGAACAACAAAGATTACAATTAAATATCAATCAAGCTCAAGCCGAATTAAACAACGTTACCGCACTCAGAGACAGAGACATTAGACAGCAAATAGCCACCAATACTCAAAGAAAAGCCGAAATCGAAAGTCAATTGATGAAGCTAGTGGTAGAAAACGATAAACGCATAGCTGAGACTACCAGTCAAATCAGTCGCGCTGAACAAACCCTAACCTATCAAGTATTGCGTGCGCCTGTAGCAGGTACAGTATTTGACTTACAAGCATTTCCAGGTTTTGTTCCCCAACCTAGTCAAGCCGAATCACTGTTAAAAATCGTCCCTGATGATCATCTCATTGCCAAAGTCTATATCAGTAACAAAGATATTGGTTTTGTTCAAGAAAACATGAACACTGACGTTAGAATTGATTCTTTTCCCTATAGTGAATTTGGGGATATCAAAGGAGAAGTGATTTGGATAGGATCTGACGCTTTACCACCAGATCAATTTAATCAATTTTATCGCTTCCCCGCCATAATCAAATTAGACGCACAATACCTAACCATCAACTCTCGGGATATCCAATTACAATCAGGTATGTCAGTGAGTGTTAACATCAAAATTCGCGAAAATCGTACAGTGTTAAGCCTCTTAACCGAACTATTTACCGAGAAAACCGAAAGTCTCAAAAAAGTACGTTAAAAATTTAACACGTGAGCGAGAAGTCCCCAGTGCTGTTAAGCCTGGGGATGAAAGCGAACACCTTGTATCGGAACTTCCCCCTGAGAAAAAAGCAAGAAACGGCTGAAAAGATTGTCGATTGAGTTTGTACCCATGTAAATTTAAGATTTTCTTAAGATTTGTGGATTAAGAAAAATGTTAAAATTGTAGACATGTACATAGAAAGAGTTCCCAATCGTAATTCTCCTCCTGCCATATTACTTCGCGAATCCTATCGCGAGGGAGATCAGGTTCGCAAAAGAACCATAGCCAATCTTTCTCAACTACCAGATGATGTCATTGAAAATCTCAAAGCAGCTCTTAAAGGTGGTAAGGTTATAGATAATATTGAGTCAGTATTGAAGGTAAAAAGAAGTCTACCACATGGTCATGTAGCAGCGATATTAGGAACAATCAAAAAGATAGGATTAGAGCCAATAATAGAAAGCGAAAATAACAAGAGAAACGCAATCATAAAAAGTTTAATTACCGCCAGAATTATTGACCCAAAATCTAAGCTAGCCACGAGTCGAGGGTTAAGAAGAGAAACGGCTAACAGTAGCTTGGGCAAAATACTGAACTTAGAAAAAGTAACAGAAGATGATTTGTATGAAGCCTTAGATTGGTTAGGAGACTCTCAAGAAGCAATAGAAGAAAAATTGGCAGCAAAAGAATTAAGAGAAGGTTCACTAGTACTATATGACCTCACATCAACTTATTTAGAAGGAGAGGCATGTAATTTAGGAGAATATGGCTATAGCAGAGATAAGAAAAGAGGATATACTCAAATAGTATTTGGCTTGATTTGTAACAGTCAAGGATGTCCTGTTGCAGTAGAAGTGTTTCCAGGAAATACGAATGATGCCACCACAGTAAAAGCACAAATAGAAAAAGTAAGAAACAGATTTGGACTCTCTTGTGTAGTGTGGGTAGGAGATAAAGGAATGCTCACTAGTTTAGTTATCAAAGAGGAATTAATGAACAGTGAAGGTATCGATTGGATAACCACATTGAGAAAAAATCAAATCAAGCAACTAGTTGAAAGACAAGAAATACAGCTTGGACTATTTGATGAGAGAAACATAGTCGAGATTGAATCGGAAGAATATCCAGGGGAAAGACTAGTGGTGTGTAAAAATCCTCTATTAGCGGCAAGGAATCAACACAAAAGAGAAGAACTAATCAAAGCCACAACTATTGAATTAGATAAAATAGTAGCGGCAACTCAAAGAGAAAAAAGAGCCTTATTTGGTCAAGATAAAATCGGGTTAAGAGTAGGTAAAGTAATTAATAAATATAAAGTAGGCAAATACTTTGAGTTAGAAATTACTGAGAATAGTTTCAATTATTGCCTAAAACAAGAAATAAAAAAAGCCGACGAGATTATGGATGGACTATACACGATTAGAACCTCAGTTAAAGCCGAAAATATGTCCCCAATTGAGACAGTCAAAGCCTATAAACAATTAGCCAAAGTTGAGCAAGCATTTCGCTCCTTGAAGAGTATAGATTTAAAAATAAGACCAATTTATCATTATCGTGACCATCGAGTTAAAGCACATATTTTCTTATGTATGTTATCTTATTATGTAGAGTGGTATATGAAGCGGTCTGCCCGCAGGGCAGCGCTACGCGAGCGCTCACAAGTTTATTATTTGAAGAAGAGCCAGAAGAATTAAGTCTTGATGAAAGTCGAGTGCTGAAATATGAAGCTAATTCTAAAACGAAAAGAAAGAGTAGAACAAAAAGAAATGAACTAAATGAACCTGTGCATAGTTTTCGGACTTTACTTAATGATTTAGGTACAATCTGTTTAAATACTATTGAGGTAATCGCTGTTGGTCAATCTGCGGTGTTTGAAAAGATTACAGAATTTACTAAACTACAACAGAAAGCGATGGATTTGCTCGAAGTTGGCCACTTTTGTACCCATGTAAATTGCTAACGCACCGCGAAGCGGATCTCTTCGAGATCGCTCTTCAAACTCAGACACAGCATAGATTTCTATTTTTGTCAAAAGGGAAGTTCCGTTGTATTAGTACTCTACACTTTGATTTTGTATATATTTTTTGAGAACATCTAAACTAACCCCACCACTAGAAGAAACAAAATAGGAGCTTGACCAAAACACAGGCTTCCAATAGTAATGGTTTACGTGCTCTTCAAATTCTTTTCTAATGACCATACTTGATGCAGACTTAAGAGACTTTATCAAAGTTGAAATATTATTGTTAGGCGCTAAATTAACCAACAAATGGCAATGGTCTGACTCACCATTAAATTCTACCAGTAGCGAATTATTGCGAGAGCAAACATCCTCAAATATAGTCTTAAGCCTATCCATTATCTCAGGTGTAATTACTTTCCTCCTGTATTTAGTCACTAGTACTATGTGTAAGTGAATACAAAAAACAGCATGAGAACTTTTTCTTAATTGGCTTGACATTTACCTAAGTGAATATACTATAATAAGTTAAGTCTAGCAAAGGGGGCAGGAACTGTCCTCTCTAGATGCAGAGTCACCTAGCTCTACTTTATACGGAAGTATGAAGCAACTAGGGGCGTTGAAGCGTCAGAAACCGCGTCACGATAGTGCACGGTAGTTCATGTCTAGCAAAAAACCTTATGGCTATCAAGCAAGTTATTTTTCAGCTATACCCAAATAAAGCTCAGGAAGCAAAATTACATTATTGGCGTAAGCTTCATTGCTTGCTATATAATGCTGCTGTTGCCAACCGTAAGACCCAATATCAAAAATTTGGACGCAGTGTTGATTATTTTGAACAACAAAATTGTTTACCTGAGTTTAAAAAGGTGTGGGTAGAGTATGCTGAGCTTGGTAGTCAAGCATTGCAAGCTACTCTTAAGCGGTGCGAGTCGTTCTCGTTGAAATAGGATAAAACCTTATAAAACGAGGCAAGGGAAATCAATAATGAACCTTGACAACTGAAATTTCCATGTAGGTGACTGAATTCTACCGAGTATATACGGAGACAGTAGAAGATTTAATCTTAAAAGAGGAAGACCTACCCACTTAATGCTGGTGGAAAAGCATAGAGCGCCTCCTATAGAAATGTAGAGAGGAGACCCTCAACACATAAACGATGACGACGTATGGAGTTGAAGCAGGGCTAAAAGCTAGACTGAGGCAAAGTATAACCTTGCGCCGGAAGAATAGTAAGCATGTAATTTATAATCGAGCGGGACTAAGATAGTATCAAGGAAGCGGAACTCGTGGGTTAGGAAACAAATTATCGCTAGAAGCATCGTAAGTTAACAGTCAGGGAGATATATAGGTTAAGTTCCTGGCGTTCTGAACAAAGAACAAGGTCAATACTACAGAATTTGCTTTTTCATGTAGAGCATTTATAAAAGACCCGGTGTATAGATAAGACCTAAAGATTACAATCAATGGAAATTTCGGAACGAATTAACCCATATCTATCTCTTGGAATGGTCGATATTCCAAGTAGGTTAGTCAGCCAGATGGTAGATATTGGAGGGATGGAGTAAGAAGCTAAAGCCTAGCCTGAATTAACAGGTATCGCCTGAAAAGGGAAGGGGTAATGCCCAGGATATGCAAACGTACTCCGCAATTAGAACAGAGTATAGTTTCAAGTAGGAAAGGTAAATGGCTAAAACAGAAAATGTGGCAAGAGATATGAACAGCTGGGAATGGACTGATGTCAATTGGCGGAAAGTTCAAACTACAGTCTTTAGCCTCCAAAAGAGAATATACAAAGCTTCACGTTGTGGGGATGTCCGTAAAGTAAGGAGACTCCAAAAAACGCTGATGAGGTCTTGGTCAGCTAAGGTGCTGGCAGTCAGACAGGTAACACAAGACAATCGAGGAAAGAAAACGGCAGGTGTGGATGGTGTTAAATCTCTATCCCCAGAAGCACGTGTGAAACTCGTAGGTCAATTAAAGTTAACTGGTAAGTCAAAATCGACACGCAGAGTGTGGATTCCAAAACCCGGGAAAACAGAAAAAAGACCATTGGGAATACCAACAATGTATGACAGAGCACTCCAGGCATTGGTAAAATTAGCTTTAGAGCCCGAATGGGAGGCAAAATTCGAGCCTTCGAGTTATGGGTTCAGACCAGGAAGGTCCTGTCAAGATGCAATTCATCACATTAAACTCACAGTAAAAGGAGCGGAGAAATTTGTTCTTGATGCTGATATAGCTAAATGTTTTGACCGCATAAACCATAATGCCTTACTAGATAAAGCAGGTTATAAAGGTTTGTTAAGGCAACAAATCAAAGCTTGGTTAAAATCTGGTGTATTAGACCATAAGGTATTTTCTAAGACAGAAATGGGAACTCCTCAAGGTGGAGTCATAAGTCCTTTATTAGCAAATATAGCCCTAGATGGGATTGAAAGAATGCTAATAAACTATGCAGAAAATGCAAAAGGATGGAAAACACCAAGAGGAAACAGTCTAGGTAAGAAGAATAGAGTAGAATCTTTAACTTTTATTCGTTATGCCGACGACTTTGTAGTCCTTCATAAAGATAAAGAAGTGGTCTTAGAATGTAAGGAATTGATATCCACATGGTTACTTGAAATAGGACTTGAATTAAAACCTGAAAAGACACGACTTGCACATACTGTGAACCAAAATCTAAGTGAGGATGGAGAAGCAGGGTTTAATTTCCTTGGATTTCATATTCAGGGGTATAAGATGAGTAAGCATAAGTGTGCAAAAAATGCAAGAAGTGTTCCGCTGGGGTGGAGAGTGCTCATTCATCCGACCAAAGAGAAAATAGCAAATCATATGAGAGAAATTGAAAGAGTAACTAAAGCTCTAAGAAAAGCTCCACAAGCTGCCCTAATTAAGGAATTAAATCCGAAGATAAGAGGGTGGCGACAGTATTACATATATAGTGATGCAAAAACCATGGGGATACTATCAAAATGTGAGCATATGCTATATGAAAAACTCAGAGGTTGGGCAGTATCGAAGGGAGTAAAAGAAAACTTCTATGAAAAATACTGGCATAGAATTGATGGAAGAAAGGTATTTTCAACCAAAGAAGGAGATACTAGCTTAAAGTTAGAAGTCTATAACCCTAAAGATGAACATCATTCAAGTGTTGACTATATAAAGGTGAAAGGCGACAAAAGTCCTTATGATGGAGATTGGAAGTACTGGGCTACACGAAGAGGACAATATCCTGAAACGCCTAATAAGGTTGCGAAACTTTTACAGAGGCAGAAGGGTAAATGCACTTGGTGTGGTCTATATTTCAAAGATGGAGATATATTGGAGGTTGACCATATAAAGCCAAAATCGAAAGGTGGAGGTCATGGACTGAAAAACCTACAAATATTACACGGACATTGTCATGATAAAAAAACAAGACTGGATTCAGAGGCATATTATAATGGATATGTCTAATAAGATATCTGGAATTAAGGAAGCGCGTAATGTCAATACGCAGTCTAGTTGAGTAGCCGTATGAGGGGAAACTCTCACGTACGGTTTCGGAAGAGAGGTGCGGTGTAGTGATACACCCATCGACTCTAACACTTAGGCACAATGTCCATAAGAGGTAAAGCTAAAGATTGGGGTATGCCCAAAACATGTACAATTATTTTCAAACAAAACAAATGGTATGTATCAATTACTGTTGACTGTATCCCAACAAGACCTACTACAGATATAGGAGCAATAGGATTAGACTTTGGAGTTAATCATGCGATCGCCACTAGTGAAGGAGCGTTAATCGATAATCCCAAATTCTTAAAACAAGCTCAAGAAAAAATAAAACAAATTGCTAAAAAAGCAAGACGAAAAAGGATAGGGAGAAAAGGAGTTAAGCCGTCTAGAAGATGTAGAAAAGCACAAAAAGCTTTAGGTAAAATTCAGTCTAAAGTAGGAAGACAAAGACAAGATTGGCAGCACCAAATTAGTAGCAGGATAGTTAGCGATAATAGCCTAATTGCTACAGAAAAGCTTAATCTTAAAGGGATGACCAGAAAATCTAGAGGTAAAAGAAAGAAACAAAAAACAGGCTTAAATCGCTCAATTTTAGATGTAGGAATAGGTAACCTAAAATCTCTAATAAACTATAAGGTTACAGAAGCAGGAGGTTTTTATATTGAAGTACCTACAACAAAAGTAAAACCATCTCAAACCTGTCCTAAATGTGGTTATCAAGAAAAGAAAACGTTAGCCCAAAGAGAGCATAATTGCCAAAAATGCGGCTATAAAGCTAATCGTGATGTAGCAGCAGCACAAGTAATGCTCAATTACGCAAGGGGTTTGGAACGAGCCTCTATAGATGCTGAGTCGCCTAGCTCTACTTTGTGCGGAAGCATGAAGCAACTAGGGGCGTTGAAGCGTCAGAAACCGCGTCACGATAGTGCGCGGTAGTTCATGATTGACTGCGTTAGTTTATTACTAACGCTTCAACCAAACTTGATTTGTGAAAACAATATTGTCTCAATAACCAAAATAGAAAAAATAAGTTATCATAACTCTCGGATTAACATTTATTGATATATCCCAATCAGGTGATTAGTGAGGCAGTAATGAACATTAACAAACATTCGTTCCGTAAAATCTTAACAGGAGTAAGTCTAACGGCTTTAACCCTAGGTTTAATCGCTCCTGGAAGTATCGCTTCTGTTAAACAAGAAATCAGTGGCGATATCGCCATCGATGGATCTAGTACAGTATTTCCTGTAACTGAAGCGATGGCAGAAGAGTTTCAAATAGCTAATCCCGGTGTCAGAGTAACCGTTGGTATTTCTGGTTCTGGTGGCGGGTTCAAAAAATTCTGTGCAGGAGAAACCGATATTTCTAACGCTTCTCGTCCCATTAAAACCTCAGAAATGGAAGAATGTGCTCAAGCAGGAATCGAATTTATTGAACTTCCCATCGCTTTTGACGCTCTTTCTGTGGTAGTCAATCCTAACAACGATTGGGCAGAATGTCTAACCGTGGAAGAGTTAAATACAATGTGGGCTACGGAGTCTCAAGGTACTGTTACCAATTGGAATCAAATTAGAGAAGGATTCCCCGATCGCCCTCTAACCTTATACGGACCTGGAGTAGATTCAGGAACATTTGATTACTTTACTGACGCTATTAATGGTGCGGAGGGAGATAGTCGCGGTGATTTCACCGCTAGTGAAGATGATAACGTCATCGTTTTAGGGGTGGCTCAAGATGAAAATGCTTTAGGTTTCTTTGGACTAGCTTACCTAGAAGAAAATAGAGATACTCTCAGAGCTGTTAAAATTGATGAGGGTAATGGTTGTGTAGAGCCTTCTGTAGCAACTGTAGAAGATGGTACTTATCAACCTCTAGCGCGTCCCATTTTTATCTATGTGAGGAAATCTTCTTTAGAACGTCCCGAAGTTAAAGCCTTTGTTGATTTTTATCTAGCCCCAGAAAACATGGAACTAGTATCAGAAGTAGGTTATATAGCCTTACCTGCAGCTGTTAACGAAAAAGCTCGCAATCGTCTCAATAGTCAAACTACCGGTACAATTTTTGAGGGTGGCTCTACCGTAGGGGTTAACCTTAATGAAGTGCTCTAAAATTAGTTATTGACCAGAATTAGGAGGGTTTAGCCCTCCTGAACCTAAATCTTATGGAAACAAGCAATATCCCTAGATCCGAGAATTGGCGACCTAGAACCAAGCTCAAAAAATGGACTCAGCGTCTAATTGTGGGCATTTGTGCCCTGTTTGCTAGTATCTCTATCGCTACCACTATCGGTATTGTTGTGACTTTAGTAGTAGATGCTTTAGGTTTTTTTGCTGAAGTACCCCTAACCCGCTTTCTCACCGATACAGAGTGGACACCTTTATTCACTAACGCACAATTCGGTATTTTTGTACTAATTAGCGCAACTTTTTTAACTTCTGTGATAGCGCTGCTCGTAGCTGTACCCTTGGGTTTATTAGCAGCTATCTGTTTAAGTGAATACGCTCCCCGCTCCTGGAGACGATGGCTTAAACCAGGCTTAGAAATCCTCGCAGGAGTACCTTCAGTAGTTTATGGTTATTTTGCCTTATTATTTGTAACTCCCTTACTTAGAAGTATTATACCCGAGATTAAACCCTTTAATGCTTTAAGCGCAGGTTTAATCTTAGGTATATCTATCTTACCTACCGTAGCTTCTTTAAGCGAAGATGCTATTTTTGCTGTACCTAATAGTTTACGTCAAGGAGCTTACGCCCTAGGCTCGACTAAACGAGAAGTAGTTACAGGGGTGGTGATTCCTGCTGCTTTATCAGGGATTGTGGCTTCTTTTATCCTCGGTGTTTCTCGTGCGGTAGGAGAGACGATGATTGTAACCATCGCCGCGGGACAAAATCCAACTTTAACCCTTAATCCCTTTGTACCAGTGGCTACGATGACAGCTTTTATCGTACAGGTGAGCTTAGGAGATGCTCCTCATGGTACTCTAGCTTTTAAGACTATCTATGCAGTTGGTTTAACCCTATTTTTAATTACTCTAGCTTTAAATATCTTGAGCTATTGGTTTGTACGTCGTTTTCAACAGAAATATGATTAACTCACAAGCAGATTCTACCAAGACAGGAATATTTAATTATGCTCTCAACCGTCGTTATCAAGTAGGGCGGATTTTTGCTACTTTATGTTGGCTAGCAGTAGCTTTAGCCTTAATCGTTCTCGTAGTGTTACTAATTAATGTATTTATCGATGGTTTACCTCGTCTAGACTGGGGTTTGTTGACTAACTTTCCTTCTCGTCGTCCTGCTCAAGCTGGTTTAAAATCGGCTTTAGTGGGTAGCATTTGGTTAATGGTGTTAACTAGTATCATCACTTTTCCCCTAGGTGTAGGAGCAGCTATCTTTCTAGAAGAGTTCGCCGTAGATAGTTGGTTCGCTAAAGTTATCGAGATTAATATTAATAATTTAGCTGCTGTACCTTCGATTATTTATGGTCTGTTGGGGTTAGAATTATTTGTAAGGGTGATGAGTCCGATTACTAATGGACGTAGTGTGATTTCAGGTGCTCTGACTCTTTCTTTGTTAGTTTTACCGATTATTATTGTAGCTACTCGTGAAGCCCTTCGGGCTGTACCTAATAGCTTACGTCAAGCGGGTTTTGCTCTAGGAGCAACTCGCTGGGAAGTGGTTAAAGACCATGTTTTTCCTCTAGCTTTTCCTGGTATTCTCACGGGAGTAATTCTCGCTTTGTCTCGTGCTATTGGAGAAACTGCACCCTTGATTACTATTGGTGCACTAACTTTTATCGCCTTTTTACCTCCTCTAGGTTTGGAAGGATTGCATTCACCCTTTACCGCCTTACCTATTCAGATTTTTAACTGGGTTTCTCGCCCTCAAGCTGCTTTTCATACCGTTGCCGCCGCCGGAATCATTGTTTTAATGGTTGTCTTGTTGTTAATGAATGCTGTGGCAATTTTGCTAAGAAATAAATTTCAACGTAATTTTTAGTTATTGATATGGTTGATTCTAAGGCTGAGACTGCAAAGACTGTTTTTGAGGTTAAGGGGGTTTCGGTTTACTATAAACAATTTGAAGCCCTTCGTCAGGTATCCATGAATATTCCCCAAAAGCAAATTACCGCTTTTATTGGTCCATCAGGTTGTGGGAAAAGTACTCTGTTACGTTGTTTTAATCGTCTTAATGATTTGATTCCTGGTGCTAAAGTACAAGGACAAATCTATTACCATGGTCAGGATTTATACGGTCAGAAAGTTGATCCTGTTGAGGTTCGTCAAAAAATTGGGATGGTGTTCCAAAAACCTAACCCTTTTCCTAAGTCTATTTACGATAATATCGCCTATGGAGCAAGAATCAACGGTTATAAGGGCAATATGGATGAACTCGTAGAGCGATCGCTGCGTCAAGCTGCTCTCTGGGATGAGGTCAAAAGTAAACTTAAAGAAAGTGGACTCTCTCTTTCGGGTGGACAACAACAACGACTTTGTATCGCTAGGGCGATCGCTATTGAACCAGAGGCGATCTTAATGGATGAACCCTGTTCAGCTTTAGATCCGATTTCTACTTTGAAAATTGAAGAGTTGATGCACGAGTTAAAATCCCAATATACCATTATTATTGTTACTCATAATATGCAGCAAGCCCTTCGGGTTTCTAATATGACTGCTTTTTTTAACGTGGTTGCAGGAGATGACGGTAAACGTTCAGGTTATTTGGTTGAATACGATCGCACCGAGAAGATTTTTAGTTTCCCCCAAGAAAACGCTACTCAAGAATACGTTAGCGGTAAATTCGGTTAACGCCAATAGCTGCTCGTTGAAGAGGCGATGCCATTGCTGATAATCCCTTATATTAGTACTAATGTTCTGATATAAGGTTTATCTAAAATGGAAAAGTTAACCAAAGTGCAAGAGGAATTATATAGTTATTTGCTTGAATATATTAACGAGACTCAACACGCACCCTCGATTCGCCAAATGATGCAAGCAATGAATCTGAAATCACCCGCACCGATTCAAAGTCGTTTAGAAAGATTGCGCAGTAAAGGTTATATCGATTGGATTGATGGACAAGCTAGGACTATCAGAATTTTACAACAATCAAACCAGAAACAACTACCTATTTTAGGAGCGATCGCCGCGGGAGGATTAGTCGAACCCTTTAATGATGTTCAAGAAACCTTGAATCTGAATTATCTATCTCAATCTAGCAAGCATTACGCTTTAGTGGTAGTAGGAGATAGCATGATTCAAGACTTAATCGCTGAAGGAGATTATGTGATTATGCGTTCTCTTTCTCCCGATGAAGTGATTAAAAATGGTGAAATTGTCGCAGCTAGAGTCAAAGGATTAGGAACAACCCTAAAGCGATTTTACCAAAAACAAGGTATGATTATTCTCCAAGCCTCTAACCCTAAATACAAGCCTATCACAGTTAATCCCGATGAGGTAGAAATACAGGGAGTTTTAGTAGGTGTATGGCGAGAAATGTAACCCTAGCAATAGGGAAGAGAGCGGGAAAGGGGGGAGTAGGGAGCTTCTAAGTATGATATATAGGAATAATAGCACCTAAAACCGTTCAACCGTTCTACCTAACTCATTAAATCTCCTCACCCTTGATAATGTTTCTTCAAAGGTAATAAACCTCCCAATAACATTAAAGAAGTAATTATTGTAGTAGGCTCGGGTACGGGTTGAAAGGTGATAGAGGCGATCGCATAAGATCCCGGAGAACCTGCTGGTCTGCCAAATTCAAAAAAGCTACCAGTTAAACTTAAACCAGTAACGTCAGCTAATGCTGTAACTGGCTGCACTACGTTATCGATTCTAGTAACATAATTCCCTGGGCTAGCGATACTAAAATCAATTGCGGTTAAGATTACAGGTTGAGTAAAGCTAAATCTCAGGATTTCTCCATCATTTCCAGTTCCTCTATTGATTCTACCTTGATTAAAACCAGTTTCACCTGTAGAAGTAACCCCGATACCTTCAGCATTACTGATACCAATCAAAGCCGATTGTTGATTGAACGTAGAGGTAATTGTAGTAGTGATACCATCTTCAGTTAGGATTACCTCGGTTAAATTAGGTTGGTTACCACCACCTGTAAAAGTAAAGGTAGCAGCTTCTGCACGATAATTAGAGAAAAATAAACCAGTTAGGGCTAAAGTACTAGCAATAGTAAGAGTTTGTGCTTTCATAGGTTCAAATTTTTTGATAACTTTTCTATCTTTATAGCGTTTCTAAAATTAACAGGCACGGATTTCCCTACCTTTAATTAAATGAATTGTTCTTTACACTTCGTTACAATGAATTTAGTTACTCCAAAAGGAGCAAAAATATATGAACGGAAACATCAGGGTAGGTAATCTCTTTGGTATTCCTTTTTACCTCAATCCCTCCTGGTTTTTTATTTTAGGCTTAATTACTCTAACCTATGGACAACAATTAGCGGGATTTTTTCCACAGCCAAGTATTCTACCTTGGGTATTGGGATTTATAACCGCAATCTTGCTATTTAGTTCGGTTTTAGCCCACGAATTGGGTCATAGTTTAGTAGCAATTAGTCAAGGGATAGAGGTTAAATCAATTACCCTGTTTTTATTTGGAGGGGTTGCTAGTTTAGAAAAAGAATCAGAAAAACCTTGGCAATCCTTATTAATCGCGATCGCAGGTCCTGGGGTTAGTCTATTATTATACGGTTTGTTTACTGTAATTAGTCTAAACCTAGCCTTATCTCCACCTCTACAAGGGATTGTGTTTTTATTAGGTACGATCAACCTAGTTTTAGCCCTATTTAACATGATTCCTGGATTACCCCTAGACGGTGGTAATGTCCTCAAAGCCATAGTTTGGCAAATCACAGGTAACCCTAATAAAGGGATCTTGATAGCTAGTAGATTTGGTCAATTCTTTGGGTGGTTAGGGATTGTTATTGGTATCCTTGCTACTTTAGGAATTAGTCCCATCGGTAGTTTTTGGACAGGTTTAATAGGTTGGTTTATCCTGACTAATGCTTCCAATTCAGCTACAGCAGCGAAAATACAAGGAAAACTAAGTAATTTAACCGCAGCTGATGCAGTCTTAAAAGATAGTCCGATCGTTCCTGGAAATTTAACCCTCAGAGAATTTGCTAACGATTATGTGATTGGACAAAAATCCTGGCGTCGTTTTTTAATTACTAACCCAGAAGGAGAATTAATCGGAGTAGTCGCTGTAGAGGATTTAAAGAAAGTCTCCACCTCTGATTGGAATGAGCAACAACTAACAGATATCTTGTCACCTGTTACCAGTATCACCACCGTTGAGGGCGATCGCAATCTCCTAGACGTAGTGCAACTAATTGAACAAAAGCAACTCCAAGAGATCATTGTTTTAGATAAAGAGCAAAAATTACTAGGATTAATCGAAAAACCAGGGATTATTAGCCTCTTGCAACAAGCCAAAGCCTAACATATACTTTTAAATAATACGATTATCTAACCTTTCTCTAATTAAGGCAAAATTTGCTAAGATTATAGATTAGGCTTAGATATCGTTTTATTTTTTATTAAATTCTTAGGTCATTAAATTGTATGAATTATGCTAATAACCTTCCTATGTGTAAAAGAGATAGATTATCGATTTTTGTAGATGGAAACAATATGTTTTATGCTCAACAAAAAAATGGGTGGTTTTTCGATCCAAGAAGAGTTTTAACCTACTTTACAGATGATCCTCACGTAAGTTTAATCAATGCTTTTTGGTACACAGGGTTAAAAGACTCTCAAGATCAACGAGGTTTTAGAGATGCTTTAATTAGTTTAGGATACACCGTCAGAACGAAAATATTAAAAGAATATTATGACGATAGCTCGGGGAAATATTCCCAAAAAGCTAATCTAGATATAGAAATAGTAGTAGATATGTTTAATACCGTTGAACAATACGATCGCGTAATTTTATTTAGTGGTGACGGAGACTTTGAAAGAGCAATAGAATTATTACGCTCTAAAAATACCCATATAACAGTGGTTTCTACAGAAGGAATGATCGCAAGAGAGTTAAGAAATGCAACAGATCGTTACGTAGATTTAAACGATATTCGCGAATATATCGAAAAAAATGATTAAAAATATAAATAAGGAAGGAAAAATAACATGACCAATACAACAGATCGGATTATTATCTTTGATACCACCTTAAGAGATGGAGAACAATCCCCTGGTGCTACCCTAAACGGAGAAGAAAAAATCACCATAGCTAGAGCATTAGCGCGTCTAGGAGTAGATATAATTGAAGCGGGTTTCCCCTTCGCAAGTCCAGGGGATTTTAACGCAGTCCAAAAAGTAGCCCAAGAAGTAGGTACAGAATCAGGACCGACAATCTGCGCTCTAGCCCGCGCAACCCAACAAGATATCAAAACAGCAGCCGAAGCGATTAAACCAGCAGCGAAAGGGCGCATACATACCTTTCTGGCGACATCTGATATCCATATGGAATATAAGCTCAAAAAAACCCGCCAGGAAGTGTTAGCCATAGTTCCAGAAATGGTAGCTTATGCTAGATCCTTCGTAGAAGACGTAGAATTCTCACCAGAAGACGCAGGGAGAAGTGACCCGGAATTTCTCTATCAAGTCTTAGAAAGAGCGATCGCCGCAGGAGCTACCACGGTTAATATCCCTGATACCGTAGGTTATACCACTCCTAGTGAATTTGGGGCAATAATTCGAGGTATCAAAGAAAACGTACCCAACATCGATAATGCGATTATCTCAGTCCATGGACATAATGACTTGGGTTTAGCAGTGGCTAACTTCCTCGAAGCAATTAAAAACGGCGCGAGACAACTAGAATGCACCATCAATGGTATCGGGGAAAGAGCGGGAAACGCAGCCCTAGAAGAGTTGGTTATGGCGCTACACGTACGCCGTCAATATTTTAACCCCTTTTTGGGACGTCCCGTCGAATCCACAGAGCCTTTAACTAACATCGATACCACCTGTATCTATAAAACCTCCCGACTAGTATCTAATCTCACGGGAATGATGGTACAACCTAATAAGGCGATCGTTGGCTCTAATGCTTTTGCTCATGAATCGGGTATTCACCAAGACGGAGTACTCAAACATAAGCTAACCTACGAAATTATGGATGCTCAATCTATTGGGTTAACTAATAATCAAATTGTACTAGGCAAACATTCAGGTCGTAATGCTTTTCGCACTCGTCTCAAAGAGTTAGGTTTTGACCTTTCCGAAAGTGAATTAAATAGCGCTTTTGTGGCTTTTAAAGAAATCGCTGATAAAAAGAAAGAAATCACCGATTGGGATTTAGAAGCGATTATCAACGAGGAGATACACCAAGTACCCGAACTATTTCGCTTAGAGTTAGTCCAAGTATCTAGCGGCGATCATTCTCGTCCTACTGCTACAGTAACCCTACGTACTCCCCAGGGAGAAGAACTCACCGACGCAGCTATAGGTACAGGACCGGTTGACGCGGTTTATAAAGCTATTAATCGTGTAGTTCAAGTTCCTAACGAATTGATTGAGTTTTCTGTGCAATCAGTAACCGCGGGTATCGACGCTATGGGAGAGGTAACTATACGCTTACGTCATCAAGACAGGATTTATTCTGGTCATTCTGCGGATACAGATATTATAGTAGCTTCAGCCAGAGCCTATATTAACGCTTTAAATCGTCTTTATAGCGCTTTACAAGCTCAAAAAACCGAGGAATTGGTTTAGTTACTCATCAGCAAAAGTGTAAAACCCCCCTAACTTCTTTTAAAACAGGGGGGGTAAATACAGTAAACAAATAACTAATCAAACTTACTCAACCTTGTCCATTTACTTAGCTAAATGACAATAATGACTAACTTTTTTCTCGATTAAGGTCAATTAACCTAAGCTTAGCAGGAAACAGAGAATAGGCAACAGGGAATTTAATTTAAGTGCATCTGTTGCTTATTATCGGTTATCATGACCAGCTAAAAGTAGCTAGTTAAACGTCATGCTTATTACCAAAATTAGAGACAATAAAGTCTTTCGACTTGTTCTCACTCATCAAGAGAAATTATAACTGTTTTTTTTGTGTTGACTTTATGGTTCAAGAAGCCAGAAAAATAAAAAGCTAGTAGAGGAATTAAAAGATGTCCCTAGTAGGATTTAAAACTTCTTTGAGACTCAATAACAAGCAGGCTACGTTAGCAGCCAAACACGCAGGCGTAGCCAGACACGCTTATAATTGGGGACTAGCCACTTGTTTTCAAGCGTTAGAAAATAACGAGAAACTACCATCTTCTATTGACCTTCATAAAAAATTAGTAGCTGAAGTCAAATCAGTTTACGACTGGTATTATGAGGTTAGTAAATGTGCTCCTCAAGAAGCATTAAGACATTTAAGTACAGCCTTTAAAAACTGGTGGGTACATAAACATTGCAAGCGTCCTGTCTTTAAGAAAAAAGGAAAAGGAGATAGTTTTTATCTTGAAGGAAACATCAGGATATCAGGCAATAAAATTAAAATACCTATTTTTGGTTGGGTAACTTGTGACGAAATACTCCCAACAGTTATTCCGAAAAATGTAACCATCAGCAAACGAGCTAATAAATGGTTTATTTCTTTTCGCTATGAACTAGAAAATAGAATCACTACCAAAAAAGCAGAAAGAGTAGGAGTTGATGTTGGAATAAATGCCCTTGCTACCTGTTCAGAAGGAACAGTTTTCCCTAATCCTAAAGCCTATAGAAAAGCTAAAAGGAGATTAGCTAGATTGCAACGAAGAGTTAGCAAAAAAGTAAAAGGTTCAAGTAACAGGAAAAAAGCAATTACTAAATTAGGGATTGCGCACAAAAAAGTATCTGATATCAGAAAAGATAATCTTCATAAAATAACTACTTTCCTGGCTAAAAACCACAGCCAGGTAGTAATTGAAGATTTAAATGTGTCAGGAATGATGAAAAATCATAGACTGGCAAGTGCAATAGCAGATTGTGGCTTTTTTGAGTTTAAAAGGCAATTAACCTACAAATGTGATTGGTACGGAAGTGAATTAATCGTAGCAGATAGATTCTTTCCATCTAGTCAAATTTGCTCTAATTGTGGGAACAGGCAAAAAATGCCATTAAAGGCAAGAGTCTATAACTGTCCTAACTGCAACATCAGTATAGATAGAGATTTAAATGCTAGTATAAATCTTAAGAATTATGCAAGTACCTCAAGCTCTGGGGAAACTTTAAATAAAGCTTGTGGAGAAGATACTACTCTTGATAGCAAAGCTATTGAGTCTTCGTTGAAGCAAGAAATAAGCTTTAAACCTATACAGTTAAGTCTTTTTGACTTTTCTGTATAAGATTGAATAAGTCTTATAGAGCGGAATTGTCTAACTGGTCATTAACATAAGTATTAAATCAAGTCTCAAAGACATTAAGTGATAGATGGTATTCTTGTCCTAATTGTAGTTTTAAGTATAGATAGAGATTTAAATTCAGCAATTTTAATTCAAGTTTAACTAAGCTTAAACTGAAGATAACGAGGTCTTAATCTCAGTAGAGTAGCATAATTTAGTAACTCAGACTAGGAGCTAAAATGGCTGAATTTACTTTACAGATTATACATACCTCTGACCAAGAAGCAGGGATACCAGCGCTACAAGATATCATCGGATTATCTGCAGTGATGAACGCGATAGAGGATGATTACGAAAATACGATTAAACTAACTTCAGGAGATATGTATATCTCAGGACCATTTTATGGTGCGAGTAGTGATATATATGATTCTCAAGCCACAGAAAGTAACGCTAATGTTCCAGGTATAGCGGATATTTTAGTTAATAACGCTTTAGGATGGGATGCTGCCGCGGTAGGAAACCACGAGTTTAGTTCTGCAGATACAGGGTTTTTTAACTTAATCGCTTCTAATCCTGATATCGTTGACGGTGAAGCAGGTGGAGTAGGTATCGGTGAGGATGGTTATCCAGGTACAGCATTTCCCTACTTAGCCACTAATTTAGACTACTCAGAAGCTACTCTACCCGAAGGTTTAGAAGTAATAGAAGGTGGTCAACCTGCTCAAGGTAATACCCTTGCTCCTAGTACAATAGTAGAAGTTAATGGAGAAGAAATAGGGATAATTGGTACAGTAACTCCTTATTTACCAGCGATCGCCAATATTGGTAACATTCGTATGACCACAGGGGATAATATAAATGCTACCACTCCTATTGAAACCCAAGTAGATGTATTGGTAGAGAGTATCCAACCTGAAGTAGATTTACTTCTGGATCAGGATATTAATAAAATCATCTTAATGACGCACCTACAGGAAGCAGAAATAGAACAAGCTTTAGCCCAAAGACTAGTAGATGAGGGAATACCGATAGATGTTCACATCGGTGGTGGTTCACACCGAGTCATGGCTGATTCTGATACTGAATTACGCGCAGATGAAACCCAAGAACCACCTAGACTACTGCAACCCTATCCCCAAGAATTTAGCAACGGTGATAATACTATTTATTATGTTAACACCGACTCTAATTATCGTTATCTGAGTCAATTAATCACTACCTTTGATGAAGATGGCAATATTATTGAAATAGGAGAGGATAGTCAAACCTTTGCTACAGATATCGGTGGTGTTAACCGAGTTTACGATGACGAAATCACCAGTTTTGCTGAGGTTAGAGACAACGCAGATCCCGAGATAGTTGACATTGTTGACGGAGTTGGTAACTACATCAATGCTCAAGACGCGGTTATTTTTGGTCAAACCGAGGTTTTTCTCAATGGGTTACGTGGTTCAGTGCGTAGTGAAGAGACTAACTTAGGTAATTTAACTGCTGATTCTCAACGTTTTTACGCTCAAAAGTATTTAGATGAGTATGGAGACGAACTCCTCGAAGGATTTGATGAGATTCAGATTTCCTTTAAAAATGGTGGTGGGATTCGTGATGCGATCGGAGAGTCTTATATCGAAGGTGGTACTAATGAACTGATTCAAAGACCAACCGCAGCTAACCCTGAAGTAGATAAACAACAAGGTGATATTTCTCAACTAGATATCAACAATTCTCTTCGTTTTAACAGTGGTATAGTGGTTGGAAAAGTTACCGCAGAAGGACTACAGCAACTTGCAGAGCATATGGTTTCTGCTGTAGAACTCGGTAGCGGACGTTTTGGTCAAATTAGCGGGATGAAGTTTAGCTTTGATCCTGACGCACCTGCAGCTACAGATGAACAACCAGGAGAACGTTTACAGAATTTAGTTCTTACCAACGATGAGGGAGAAGGGATTCTCACAGTGGTAGAAAATGGTGAATTAGTGGTTGATCCTGATTTAACCTTTAGCATCTCTACCCAAGACTTTTTAGCTAATGGGGGTGATAGTTATCCTCAAGTTATTACCGATATCGTAGAGTTAGTAACCTTAGAAGAACCTAATAGTCTAGCGGATTTAGAGTCAGGTAGAGAACAAGACGCTTTAGCAGAGTATTTAGCTGCTGTTTATAATAACGAAAATGGACAAGATCCCTTTGATGTTGCAGATACACCTGTACAACGAGATGAGCGCTTACAAAACCTTGCTTTTCGTCGAGATACTATCTTATCGGAAACACCCATAGTTGGTGATGGACCTGTCAAAGCTGATTTTAACCTTGATGGAATTTCCGATTTAGTCTGGCGTAATTTCTCTACGGGAGATAATGGTCTCTGGTTGATGAGTGATGCGACAGAGGGTGGTAGCTTTGGTCCTGAAGAGATAGTTACCATTGAGTCACAACTTAACCTAGATTGGGCTATTTCTGGTGTAGCTGATTTCAACGGTAATGGTACAGAAGATCTTCTCTGGCGTAATTTTGAAACTGGTGCTAACGCTATTTGGTTGATGAATGGGGCTGAACGTAGAGCTGTTCGTAATCTAGAAGCTGAAACTAATACTGATTGGTATATCGGTGGTGTTGGTGACGCTAACGAGGATGGAGTACCTGACTTATATTGGCGTAACGATCGCACTGGTACTAATGGTATCTGGTATCTCAACGAAGATTTCTCTGTCAGCGCTAAAGTCGTGATTGGTGGACAAGATAACCCCAATTGGCAACTAGTAGCGGTAGATGACATGAATAATAATGGTGTTCCCGATTTAATCTGGCGCAATCGTCAAACTGGTACTAATGGTGTTTGGTTAATGGGTGGAGAAGTAGGACAAGATATTAACGAGATAGTTACTCTAGATGAGGAACTCAACTCTGATTGGACTATTCGCGGTACTGGTGATTTTAATGGCGATGGTAACGCAGACTTAATCTGGCGTAACAATGCTAATGGTAATAATGGTATTTGGTTGTACAATGGCAATTTAGGTCGTATTGCTACAGTTGCTTTTGAAACTCAAGAAAATACTGACTGGCAAATCGTACAACGTTAAGTTGACACTCCCCCGCTAAATGCTACCGCATTATAACTTATTTGGATACAGCTTTAATTCCTGCTGTATCCCCGACAAACCGACTCCACAAGCTTTTTCTTTAACGGTGTGCCCCACCTCTATTATAGCAGTACGCATCTGGAGTGTCTGACATTTTTGAGTCATCAAACCTATATTAGGTGGAACGGTTTTAGGTGCTATTATTCTTATATATCATACTCTGAAACTATCCTATTCCCTATTCAAGTAGCGCTATATTAAAAAAAGATTAAGTATATATAATTTGCTACTTTAAAAAATACGATGTTAGAATTTAATTAGTTCATTGAGTTAAAATCATGGCACAGAAAAACGAAACCCTTCCTCTGGTTCTAGCTTTTTTGATAACCTGTGGTATAGTTGGAGGGGGTATCTGGTGGTTTTTGCAACAATCCTCTAATTTACCAGTAGCAGAAACAACCCCTACCCAACCAATTACAGAAACACCCCCTACCGAACCAGTAGCAGAAACAACCCCTACTATCCCTGTTAACCCTACTACTGCAACTGAGCAAAACTTACCCTTTGTTTCCCAAGTCCCCATGGGAACTACCATCAGAATTAATGGTTCTACTAGTATGGTACAGGTAAATGAAGCTTTTAAAAAAGGTTTTATGGAACAATACCCTGGCACAATGGTAATAGCTAGAGCAAGTGGTACAGAAGTAGGACTAAGAGAATTGTTAGAGGGAAAAGTGGATATAGCTGCTATGTCTCGTCCTTTAACTCCAGGAGAACAACAACAAGGATTAGCATCCATACCAGTAGTTCGAGACGCGATCGCCGTTTTTGTGGGTATAAATAACCCTTTTACAGGTAGTTTAACCTCTCAACAGGTTGCTGGTATTTTCCAAGGCAGAATTCAAAATTGGTCAGAGGTAGGCGGCCCCAATGTACCCATTAGAGTAATTAATCGTGCTCCTACTAGTGGGACATATGGTTTTTTCCAAGAAGTAGCATTACAAGGTCAAGAGTTTGGTAATACCCCCAATATTACTACTCTCACCGTAGATGAAACAACCCCCATTATTCGGGATATTGGTACAGACGCCATTAGCTATGCTACCTATAGTCAAATTGCCAATCAATCCACGGCTAAAGTTTTACCAATAGATGGTTTAAATCCCAATGATGGTAATTATCCTCTGCAAAGAATTTTATACTATGTCTATAAAGAACCAACTAGTCCACAAGTTGAAGCATTTTTAGGCTTTGTTAGGTCTCCCCAAGGTCAACAAAGTCTCTAACGGGGAAATTTGGCAATAAAGGGCAATAACAGAAAAATATAATAATATACTAATGGCGCAGTAAAGACATAACTATCAGTGCGATCTAATATACCACCATGACCAGGTATGAGTTGTCCAGAGTCTTTTACCCCTGCGTCTCTTTTAATCATCGATTCGGTTAAATCACCTAATAAACTAACTACCCCAATCAATAAACCAAAAATAGCCCCTGTAACCTCCCAAACGGGCCAACCTAAATACCAAGCGCCAATCTCTCCAATTGCTATACTTCCTGCGATACCAAATAAAGCACCTTCTACGGTTTTTTTAGGGCTAATGGCTGAGAGTCTTGTACGTCCAAAGTATTTACCCATTAAATAAGCGCCTATATCTGCCGCCCAAATACAGCTAAAAGCGAATAAGGTGACTGTTAAAGCCACAGGAAAACTGCGCCAATCCAACCAAGATTCCGGCCAATATCCCTGTAAAAACAGTTGATTATCAGGTAAGGTTAGATCTGAACCTACTCTTAAACGAATCCAAAAAGAGGGTAAGTAACCACCGTAGAATAACCCAAAGACAGAACTAGATAAATCAGCAATAGTCGCAGGTTTAGATTGAAATAACAAATAAAAACAAGTCAAAGCCCCAGCTAAGGGAAAAATAACGTCAACTAACTCGGGAGTGACAGTGGCCGTAATTAACAAAATTTGCGAAGCAACTAGAGTAGTTTTAGTAGCAGGAATTATACCCTTAGCTTGGATTAGTTTAAATAATTCCAATTGTCCTAAAAACACAATCAGCGAAAATCCTAGGGTAAAGTACCAACTTCCTAGGATAATCATTAAAAAAGCAATGGCGATCGCGACTAAAGCGCTAACAAGACGTTGAGGTGACATTTATACTTAAAATAAGAAAAGGTTAAGAAGCTATTAATAGAAGCTTAACAAATTAACTCTGATAATGGGTTAAAACTTATCCCCACTCAGGATAAACATCGGATCTACCGCAGCAAAGACTTGTTGTATTCCTCTTGTCTCTAAACGATTAATCGCTGATTGAACTACCTCTATATTACGAGCTTGTAATTCTGCTAAGCCTTCTGATAATAAATATAACTGCTCTAAACTGCTCGCGGTGGCTACTACCCTTCCTCCTGACTGTAGATATTGCCAGGCTTTTTGCAAGATTTCTTTAACGGGTTTTCCCCCTTCTAAACAAATACGATCTGGTGGAGGTTGTAAATGGGCAAAACATTCCGGGGCTTCTTCTTCTAAGACTTGAACATTACTTACCCCAAATCTACTGCAATTATAACGAATTAAATTAGCTACCTCTTCGTCTCTTTCTACCGCAATGATTTGAGCATCGGGACATAATAAGCCAATTTCTACAGGAATTGTTCCAGTTCCTGCGCCGATATCCCAGAGAATAGATTTTTCTTTGATTTGTAAAGCTGAAATGAGCAATAAACGCACTTCTTTTTTACTCAAAGGAATACCAGGAAGTCTTTCAAAGAGATGATCAGATATCCCTGGAGTTTTGTAGGGCCATAACATAATAGATTAGTCCTCATAGTATTAAATCAAAAGACCCTTTGCTTTCAACCAATCAGAATTATAGAGTCGAGACTGATAACGTCCCCCACCATCACAAAGTACCGTTACAATAGTATGACCTGGTCCTAGTTCCTTAGCTAAGGCTACAGCAGCAGCTACATTGATCCCTACAGATCCACCCATAAACAGACCTTCTTGACGCAATAATTGATAGATTACTTTTACTGCTTCAGGATCTTCTACTTGAATTGCATCATCTATAGGTACATTCTGCATATTAGCGGTGATACGACTATTACCGATACCCTCGGTGATGGAACTTCCCTCTATGTTAATTTCTCCGGTTTTAACGTAGCTATATAAACCACTCCCCAGGGGATCTGCGACAACGCACTTAATGTCGGGATTTTGTTCCTTTAAAAATAAAGCAACTCCCGCGTAAGTACCACCAGTACCGGTAGCAGCTACCCAAGCGTCTATTTTACCATCGGTTTGGGACCAAATTTCTGGTCCTGTGGTTTCATAATGTGCCTGACGATTAGCTAGATTATCAAACTGATTAGCCCAGATCGCGTTTTCCATCTCTTCAGCGATACGCCCTGAGAGTTTAACATAGTTATTGGGGTTTTTATAGGGTACAGCAGGTACAGGTCTAACTTGGGCCCCTAGTAACCTGAGTGTGTCCATTTTCTCTTGAGATTGAGTCTCGGGGATAACAATCAAGCATTTATAACCTTTTGCATTACATATGTGCGCTAAACCAATACCCGTATTCCCTGCTGTACCTTCTACCACAGTCCCACCAGGTAAGAGCAGACCTTTTGCTTCTGCGTCTTCGATAATATATAAAGCTGCGCGATCTTTGACGCTACCACCAGGATTGAGAAACTCTGCTTTACCTAAAATCTCACAACCTGTAGCTTCACTAAAAGTATTTAGTCTAATTAAGGGTGTATTGCCAATTGTGCCCACAAAACCGTTTTTAATATCCATATTCGCTATTAATCCTTGAGACATTGATATTGTTCTTTAGTAATTCTTCCTGCTTCGTATAGGGTTTGGGTTATCTCAGAAATAGTTAAAACTGCATGAGCTTGATAACCCGCCGCTTGTAGTCTCTCTTGTACACCCTGTTCATGATTAATAAACACAACGATATCTTCTACAATTAAACCACAGGATGTTAACTTTTCTGCACCTTCTAGAGCACTTTTACCAGAAATTAAGATATCATCAATAACAACTACTTTTTCTCCTTCCTGATAATGTCCCTCAATCAGACGACGTGTACCATGGGCTTTAACTTCTTTACGGGGAAAAATCATCGGATGATGTAACATTAGGGCTAAACCAGTAGCTGTAGGTAATGCACCATAGGGAATCCCTGCAATACGATCAAAGGTTAACTTCTCTACTATTTTGGCGTAAGCTAATAAAACTTGGTGGAATAATTGAGGTTGAGAAATAATCTTTCTTAAATCGACATAGTAGGGAAAAATCGCCCCAGAAGCTTGGACAAATTCTCCAAATAGTAAACAACCTATATCATATAATTGCAGGATTAATTCTTGATAAGGATGTTCTGCTAATAAACAGATATCAGGTGTCCATAATTCACAACTATTGTTATTCTGAGTATGGGTAATTCTAATCTCGTTGACTTGTTGTTTAAGGTTTTCAACTCTCTGTTGCAGATTATCTTCACTTAACCAATCTTGGGGAATAGGTAAGATTAAACCTGTACCATTTTGATCTAAACCAGTGGTTAAGATTTCCTTGAGGTGATCTCCTTCTCCCCAAAAACTACGTAATAGTATAGTTCTTTCTGGTGCTAAAGAGCGAATTTTACTTAATACGCTGGTTTGACTAGTTCCTACTTCTAAAAAGACTTGTTCTGGTGAACCCCAGTTTCTCGCTTCTTTAATTAATTGTAGATAAAAAGGATACGCTCCGCTAGGGTACTCTTGTAGAATAACTGCACCAGGATTAGAGGTACAACAGAGTAAAAATACTCCTTTATCAGGATATAATAAAAAGGGTGTGGCTTGATCTTGTCCTGGATAAGGATTAAGGGTAACCCCATCTACTCCCCAACTTTCAAAAATAGTCTCAGCAAAGACACTGCTACTGTTAAGATCACTATGTTTAGCATCTAAAATAATCGGAATATTTTTAGGGATACTAGCGATAATTTCGATTAATAATTCTATTCCCTCTACCCCCAAGGCTTGATAAAATCCTAATGTAGGTTTATAAGCACAGACATGATCTTGAGTTTGGGAGATGATCTCCTTTAACCATTCTCTGAGGTTATATTTTTGAGGTAACATTTCAGGATTAGGATCTAACCCTACTACTAACAAACTTTGATTGAGGGAGATCGCTTGGTTTAATTTCTCAAAAAAACTCATTAATCTTGCTTATTTAACCAAAGGGATTATGCTTTTTAGTAAGTTTATCATAGAATCATAGCCAGTATCAAAACTAAATTAGCTAGATTAGCCACGATGAAAATCAGATTACACACTAAAGCAATAGTAAATAATGGAGAATTGAAAGCTACCATACCTCCAGAAATTCAAGACGGTGAAAGAGATATTATTTTAATTGACCAAGATCAAGAGGATGACTTTGAAAGTATGAGGCAAATAGCCAAAGATCAAGGCTATGATAGCAGAGAAAAAATATGGGAACTTATCAAAAACAATTAACTTGTCAGAAGAAATACCAACAGAAGATATAGACATATTCTTAACCGCCAAATTTGGGTTAGCTGATTGTTTTGTATCTGCTAATCGAAAACTGTTAAAAGCGATCGCCGACACTAATTTGATTAAGTGCGGACAGCGAAACGTATCTCTTCGAGATCACTTCGTTTGATTTAGCAAAAAACCATTATATTAAGATTAGATAAAAGTTAGTAACCCATTAACATGAAAGTTTTAGTAACAGGAGCATCAGGGTTTATTGGTAGTTATTTAACCAAAATGCTTACAGAACAAGGATATGAAGTTAAAGTATTAGTGCGTCCCAATAGTGATTTAACTGCATTAGAAACCTTAGACATAGAAATAATTACTGGAGATATTCAAGATCGAGATTGTTTAACTAAAGCTATGAACGGTTGTCAACAAGTCTATCATGGGGCTGCACAATGTACCAAGAGCAATGTTCCTAAAACAGCCTATTATGCTATAAACGTTGAAGGAGCGAAAAATTTAGCTCAAATTGCTGACAAAACTAGTCTAGAAAGGTTGGTTTATCTAAGTACAGCGGGGGTGTATGGAACAAACAAACAATCGAAAGTTAATGAGCAGACAACTCCTAAACCCAATACTTATTATAGAACTACGAAATTACTAGCAGAGCAGGTATTTTTACAAGCATATCAAGAACAGGGTTTACCTGTGGTCATTGCTAGATTATCAGGAGTATGTGGAGAAGGTTATTTAAGCTGGTTAGGGTTAGCGCGAGAAATCGCTACAGGTAATTTTGCTTTAATTGGAACAGGGGAAAATTACTATCATTTAGGACATATTTCTGATGTTGTGCAAGGATTAAAATTATGTGCTCAAACTCCTGGTATCGAAGGAGAAATTTATAATCTTGCAGCTAAAGAACCTATAAAAGTCAAAAATATAGTTAAAGCCATTGCTGATACTCTTCAAGTTAACTATACTGGCAAACAATTACCCGCTTTTCCCTATCAAAGTTATAATGCGATCACCGAATGGATTTACCATAATTTAGGCAGACAAATACCAGGTCATCATCGTTATGATATTTTTTTAGGCAATCGCTATAATGACATCTCCAAAGCTATGACAGAGTTAAACTATTCTCCTCAAATTGCACCAGAGGAGGCAATTAAACAACTAGTCTCTTGGTATCGTAGTCAAGGTTATCTATCTTAAGAACAATGAACCTTCCTTTTTTTTCGATTATTATTCCTACTTATGCACGTCCAGACAAGTTATCTAACTGTTTAGCAGCATTATCAAAGTTAAATTATCCTAGTGATAAGTTTGAGGTAATTATTGTGGACGATGGTAGTCCTATGAGTTTAGAGGAAGTGATTGCACCTTGGCAGTCTCAACTGACTTTGATACTATTAAAACAAAAGAATCAAGGTCCTTCTGTAGCTCGCAATTTAGGTAGTAACCATGCTCAAGGAGAGTTCCTCGCTTTTACAGATGATGATTGTGCACCCGATGTAAATTGGTTACAGACATTAGCTGAGGAGTTTGTTAAAAATCCTGATTGTTTTATCGGTGGTCGCACAGTCAATGGCTTACCAGATAATCTCTTTTCTACGACAAGTCAGTTATTAGTTGATTATCTTTATGGTTATTATAATAGTGAGGAAACCAAAACTCGTCAAACTAGCTTTTTCACTTCTAACAACTTTGCTGTGTCTCGGGAAATATTTCAAAGTCTCGAGGGATTTAGTGAAAAATTTCCTTTAGCTGCTGCTGAGGATCGAGAATTATGCGATCGCGCTTTACAATTAGGCTATAAAATGATTTATGTTCCTGAAGCTTTGGTTTACCACTATCATTATCTGACCTTATCTAAATTCTGTCGTCAACATTTTAACTATGGTAGAGGTGCAATCCATTTTAATCAAGCTAGGGCTAAACGAGATTTAGGTAAAATTAAGCCAGAATCATCGCCTTTTTACATTAATTTACTACTTTACCCTTTTAGAAGAGGGTTTTCTTTTAAAGCTCCTGTTATGTCAGGATTACTAGTATTAACGCAAATTGTCCATAGCGTAGGCTGTTTTTGGGAAAGAAGGAAAATTTAAAAGACTAAAATTATGAAAAATCCTGTTATTGCTATTGGTTTAGATTCAGCTGATCCAATCTTACTAGAAAAATACATCAAACAAGGTTACCTAAAAAACTTGGCTAAATTGCGATCGCAAGGTACTTACGGACGACTTTTTAACCCGGTTCAATATCCCGAACAAAAAGATCAATTTGTAATTACTGAATGTCTCTGGGTGATTTTTGCTACTGGGTGTTTACCCCATAAAACGGGTTATTGGACTCCTGTTGATTATCGCCAAGATAGTTATCAAGTGACTTATGATACTAGAAATGGAGGCTACGATTATCAAGAGTATTTACCCTTTTATACCCTATTAGAAAATCAGCGCGCTACCATTTTTGACCTTCCTGTGTCAACCCTGTGTGAACAAGTCAACGGTTTACAAGTTCTCGGTTGGGGTGGTCATGATCCTTTCACTCCGAGTCATTCTCTTCCTCCTGAACTCTTACCAGAACTTACCGCGAAACACGGTAAAGATCAAATTTATCAAAATGATATTGGTATTTGGTGGGATAAAAAGTACCGTAAATGGTTACCAGAGGTTTTAAAAACGAACATCGCTAAACGTTCGGCTATTTGTCAGGATTTATTATCTCGTGAACCCTGGGATTTCTTTTTAACGGTTTTAAGCGAAACTCATACAGCAGGTCATGATTTATGTGGCTATAGTTACCCTGATCACCCTCTCTATCAAACCCTAAAACCAGATAAAAACTCTCCTGATGTGATGTTAGAGGTTTATGAACATATAGATCAAGCTGTAGGAGAAATCCTCGCTCAAGCTCCTGAAAATGCCTATACCCTAGTTTTCTCTCTTCATGGTATGGATGTTAATATGGCTGATCTACTAACTATGCTCTTTTTACCAGAATATCTCTATCGCTTTAATTTTCCTGGTAAAACCGCTATAGCTCCAGGTGAAATTGATACTCCTCCAGGACCAATGATTACTAATCCTGTGCGCAATTCTTGGCTAGGGGAAATCTGGGTGAGAAATACACCTCAAAATTGGGCACAAAAATTGTTCAAATCATGGACACCAAGTAATTTACTCTCTTCTCCCCAAAATGGTCTAGATTGTCCTTTCTCCTTATTAGATGGGTCACATAATTTAGCTTGGATGCCTTCACGTTGGTATCAACCTCTCTGGTCTCAAATGAAAGCTTTTGCTTTACCTACCTTTACTGATGGTCAAATTCGCATTAATCTTAAAGGTCGAGAAGCTCAAGGAATCGTCGAACCATCTGAGTATGATGGACTTTGTGAGGAAATTACCCAATTTCTCTCTCAAATTGTGAACGCGAGAACTGGAAAACCTGTAGTTAAACGAGTTATTCGTACTCGTCAATCACCCCTGGAAGATGAGTCTAAACTTCCTGATGCAGATTTAATCGTTAAATGGTACGATACTCCCGTTGATGTGGTGGATAGTCCTCAATTTGGTCGTATTGGACCTGTTCCCTATTTTCGCCCTGGTGGACATCGGGAAAGAGGCTTTTTAATGGCGACAGGACCTGGGATTACTCCTAATTCTAGTTTTGGTAGTGGTAATGTGGTAGATTTACCCGCAACTATGTTGCATTTGCTCAATGTCCCCATTCCTGATTACTTTGATGGTAAATCTTTATTAGAAAATGAACTCAGAACAACTTCGGTGTAATCAACGGATTTTTTCGATCATTATTCCGACTTACTCTCGTCCACAATCGATCGCTGCTTGTTTGCAGTCTCTGACTGGTCTCAATTATCCTCGGGATGATTTTGAGGTAATTGTGGTGGACGATGGTAGTCCTATGGATTTAGAGCCAGTTGTTAATCCCTATGGTGATCAATTACATCTTCGCTTAATTAAACAAGCTAATAGTGGTCCTGCTAAAGCGAGAAATGCGGGAGCAGAGGTAGCTAAAGGTTGTTTTCTAGTTTTTACTGATGATGATTGTGAGGCTTTACCCGATTGGTTAAATGCTTTTGCTGCTGGTTTTGCTGGTACACCTGATAGTTTATTAGGGGGTCATACTCTTAATAAGTTAACAGATAATCTTTATTCAGAAGCGAGTCAATTATTGATTGATTATCTGTATCAATACTATAATGTAGAAACAGAAACACCTTTGTTTTTTGCTTCTAATAATATCGCTTTACCTAGAGAAATATTTGAGAAAATGGGAGGATTTAATATTAATTTTCCTCTCGCTGCGGGAGAAGATCGGGAATTTTGCGATCGCGCTTTACAACTGGGTTATACTCTTAGATATATTCCAGAAGCAGAAATAGCTCACTCTCACTATTTAACTTTAGCTAAATTTTGGCGTCAGCATTTTAATTATGGTCGTGGTGCTTATTTTTTTCATCAGAATAAAGCTCAAGGTTTAGACGGTAAAATAAAAGTAGAACCTCTGACTTTTTATGTCAATTTACTAACTTATCCTTTTGGTCATAAATCTTGGCTTCCAGGAACATTAATAGCTAGTTTATTTTGGCTTTCTCAGGTTGCTAATGTAGCTGGGTTTTTCCAACAGAAATTAACAAGAGGAGAAAGTATTTAAGTTAAAACCTAGTTTTATCACCAAAATTATAGCCAAACAATTAAAAATATGCAATAATATCTGTGAAAAGTCGCCAAAAATGGGGCTTTAAACTAGTTAACCAAATTAATAATGTAATATTTACGTTACAAAAATGGTTAGAATATCTTAGAAACGTTTTATTGGTAAATGGCGTTATTGTTTTATAGTTAGACTGTCAAAACAATTTAATTTTAACTAAGTTTAATCCTATGGCTTTGACAATTAAACAAACATCTTTCTTGAAAGAAGAACCAGGAAGGCTTCCAGACTTTATTATTATTGGTGGTATGAAATGCGGAACAACGAGTTTACACTATTACCTTAATTGTCATCCTGATATTTCCATGTCACGGGAAAAAGAATTAAACTTTTTCATTGAGGAAAAAAATTGGCATAAAGGAATTGAATGGTATCAGTCAAAATTTACAGGTAACGCTAAAATTTACGGCGAAGCCTCCCCAAATTATACCTATTATCCTAATTGGCAAGGAGTTCCAGAAAGACTCTATTCTACAATTCCCCATGCTAAACTTATTTATATTCTTCGAGATCCAATAGAAAGAATTATTTCTCATTATGTTCATCGCTACGCTGATGGTAGAGAAAATTGCTCTATTACAGAAGTACTAGCAGATTTTGAAAATAATCCCTATAATCCTTATGTTTGTCGCAGTCGTTATTACTGGCAATTAGAGCAGTATTTACGCTATTTTCCTTCCTCTAACATTTTGATTTTAACCTCTGAACAATTAGAACATTTCCCTCAGAAAACCCTACAAACAATTTTTAGATTTTTAGCAGTATCTGAAGATATTAATCTAAACAATTATCAGAAAAAACTGCATAAATCTATCTATAAACGTCGCAAAAACAATCTGGGCAATGCTATAGCTGAACTTCCAATAATGACTAAAATTGATAATCTTCATCCTGCTGTAAGATATAATCTAAAACAGATAATTTATTTTCCTTTTTCTGCACCTGTTAACAAACCGCAGTTAACATCAGATTTACAAAGTAAATTAGTTAAATATTTTCAAGATGATATTAATCGTTTACGAGAATACACTGGTTATGATTTTACCGAATGGTCTCTAAATATATAGCGCTACGCGCAAAGCACTTATGCACTCATGTTAGCTATTAATGGTGTCTCTCCTCTGTGTCAGGAGAGTCATATCAATCCTTCTTAGCAGTGGCTAAAGAAAAAAGACTGAGTAACTCTTGGAAAAGTTGGGGGTTAATTAATCTAATGGTTAAAGGATAACTCAACAGACCAACTGCTGTACAAACTAATAGTAAAGCTATAGGAGATAACCAAATCTCCAAAAAGTATGTTGTTAAATAAAGAGAAGCAACCATAACTGAAGAACCTAATAAAGGAGTTAGAAACTGTTTAAAATAAGTTAACCAAGAAATATTAATTAGTTTCTTTAATAACCATAAATTAGCAGGAAAAATACTATAAACCCCAACCACAAAAGCTATTGCTACAGCAATAATACCTTTGTCTATTACCAATAAAGCCACTAGAAAACTGAAAATACCATTAAATAAACTCAACCAAAGTCGCCAATCAGGTTTACCCAGAGCGACAAAAACAGCCAAATTTAAAAAAGAAAGAGAGGAGAGAATACCCATAAACGTTAATATTCTCATCACAGGTACAGAATTACTCCATTGTTCACCAAACAAAGTAGTAATAACAATAGGCGCTAATGTTAGCATACCCAAAAAAGCAGGAAAAGCGATTAAGGTAATTAATTGAGTTACTCGGTAAAAAGCTTGACGAAAATACTCTGGTTGTTTCTGTAATCGTGAGAAAACAGGGAGAGAGACCTGATTAATAGTATTGACTAGTAATTGAGTCATAACTTCCAGGATACGATAGGCGATCGCGTAATAACCTAAAGCTACTTCCCCTAAAAAATAGCCAATCAACAAATTATCAGAATTTCTTTCAAAGAATTTTACAACTTTATAAAGTAAAACATAGATACTAAAACCAAATAAATCCTGAAAATGTTTTTTTGAGAACCTAAATTGTGGACGCCATTTTATTGCTCTCCACATCACTAAAACTACAACAGATTCAAAGGTTAACTGTTGACCAACTAAACTCCAAACACCGAAACCAGAAAAAGCCATAGTAATGCCCACAATTCCGCTAATTGTAATAGCGATTAATGAGCGAATTGCCATAATTTTAAAACCAAAATCTCGCTGGAGAATTGCTTTAGGTATTTGACCCAAAGAATTTATAATCAATAAACCTGCAAAACAACGTAAAATTGGTGTAAGTTGTGGTTGTTGAAAAATTACTGCTAATTGCCCAGCTAAAAGTAAACTAATCAGAAAAAGTAAGATACCACTAATTACTTGAATCCAAAATCCTGTATCTAAATGTTCAGTTTCTAGTTCTTCCCGTTGAACTAATGCAGGTGTCAAACCTTGTTCTAAAAAGATATTTAAAAATATCAAAAAAACATTAGCTAAGCTAACTAGACCAAAATCTTCTGGGGTTAACAAGCGAGCTAGAATCATAAAAATGATAAAAGATCCCGCTTGACTACCCCAGTGTTGGATTATAGACCAGATAGCACCTTGAATAGCTTTTGTTTTGATGTTCATAGACACCAAGTCAAAGGATTAGCTAAAACTTCTGCTTGACTCATTTTTAGTCATAAACTCTTCTTGATAAGAACGTTCTGTATTAACTTTCCACAAATCAAAATCAGCTCCGAGAATATTTTTAGCTGCTAAGATTCCAGTCAACATAGAATGATCTTGGTTATTATAGCGGTGCATACCATTACGTCCAACTGTCTGTAGATTTTCAAAACCAGTGATATAGTCTTGGATAACCTTGAGGTGTTGTTGGTACTCACCGTCATAAACAGGGTATGCTTTTAACTGACGAATCACCGTAGCATCTTCAACTTTACCAAGGTTATCTACTAAACCAAGTGCGACTATTTCTTCACTAGCCAATTGGATCAATTCTTGATCTGACATTGACCATAATTCATCTCCAACGCTACAAAAATACTCCATCCCTAAACAAGTTTTATTAGGATCAGGGACCATTTTCGGACTCCAATTTTTAAAGTTTTGGATACGTCCTACTTTAAATTCGGGACTATGGATATAAATCCAATTATCCGGAAAGAGATCCTTTTCTTGAATAATTAGGGGGACAATCAAGAAATCACGGTATTTGAGACCATTAGCCGCTTGCAGCACTGTTTCAGGGGGTAAGGGGTCTAGACAACGCAATAAAGCCGTTACAGGCATACTAGAAAGAAAATAATCTCCTGTGATTTCCCTAGTTTCTCCTTGGTGTTCAGCAATAACTTTGGTAATACGTTGACCAACTCTTTCTACCTTAACTACTTTTGTGTTTAAGTAAACTGGTGAGCCTTGGTTTTCTAGCTTTTGTTGGAAGGTTTCCCACATCATCCCTGGTCCTAAAATAGGATAATCAAATTCTTTGATCAAGGTTTTAGTATCGTTACTCCCAAAAAAAGCGTTAATCAAGGCTTTTTTCAAAGATAAACCTTTAATACGTTGTGCTGCCCAATCAGCCCGAATTTGGTTACAGGGAATACCCCAGACCTTCTCGGTATAACTTTTAAAAAAGGTTTGGTAAAGACGCTCTCCAAAGCGATTAGTTACCCATTGTTCAAAGTTCTCCTCTACGGGTAGGGGTTTTAGCTTGATTTTGAGATAACTATAGACACTTAAAAAGCTATAGACAATCCCCAAATTGATTAACGCGTTAAAAGGCTCTATAGGATAATTAAAGAACTTACCCTTGTAGTAAATACGGGATAAACGAGGGACTTTAATAAAATCATCTTCTAAAACTTCGTACCATAGTTCTTGGACTTCGGGAACTTTGGTAAAAAATCGGTGTCCTCCAATGTCAAAGCGATAATCTTTATAAGTTTCTGTGCGGGATATCCCTCCTACGCGATCGCCTTGTTCTAGTATGACAGAACGCCAGCCCTGTTTAGCTAGTTGGTAAGCCGCAGTTAAACCGGCCGGACCTCCGCCAATAACAATGGTAGTAGGAGAATTAGGGTTGTAAGCATTAAACTCACTATTTTGAGAGGTTGCTTGTATCATTTCTAGGCTTGTTTTAATTTTTGACGTAACCAATAACGAATTGTTCCTATGGCAAAACTAGCACCACTATAGAAGTAATAAAACCAGTGCCAAGGAAGAGTTCTGATTGTAAATAAAACGCCCCGCTTTTCTAGGAAAAAATTATATACCGAAGCGTTAAGGCTTAATAGTGCCACAATTATTAATACTGTTATTGTTAATACAGACGGTGTCCAAATTGCTTGGAACGATAACGCTAATAATCCATAAACTAATAACACACTCAAACGACTTGACCATTGTAAATTGAGGTCATTGGGTAGATAACCCTGACGATGAATTAATTCTGTCCAAGGTAAAGCGCGGTAAAACACATCTGCTCTTAACATAGAATAGGGTGTCCAATGCTTGAGATGTTTGACGTGTATCTCTTTACAGAGACGAATAGAATAACCTGAGGCTTTGAGACGGTATCCTAACTCAATATCTTCGATACAAGGACGACGATATTTTTCATCAAAACCGCCTATTTTCAAGAAAATTTCTCTTTTAATACCCCCACAAGCTCCCCAAAAAGTTGAGGCTTCTTCTTTACTGATTTGATGATTATAATGGTGAAAAAGATTTCTATACTGAGAGAGAAAATTAGGTGCACCTGGTTCATCGTCATAAGAACCAATTAAAGCGGCTAAATCTGGCTCAGAGGTGAAAACCTCAGCTACTTTTTCTAGGGTATCGGGATAAATGGTGACATCTGCGTCTATAAAAAATAAAATATCTCCTCTAGCTATTGCTGCACCCTTATTTCTAGCTGCTGCTGGTCCTTGACTAGTTTCGTTGCGTAGTACTTTTGCTCCAAACTCGGCGGCTAATTCTCCTGAACCATCGGTATCGCCATCGGCTATGACAATGACTTCTAATGGCTTACTATGGCTATCTTTTAAACTAGTAAGACATTTGTAAAAAGCTTCACCACCGTTATAAACAGGTATAATTACTGAAATTGTTTTTTGAAGCATTGTATTTTTATAATAATTTATGTTATTGATTATTAACCTATTGTTTAGGTTTTGTCAAGGAAAATTATCTACCATTTTGAAAGCATGCTTTACTTATTGATTATTTGGTTAATATTGCTACCAATTTGTCTATTTATTGGTCTTTTTGTCCTCAATTTAGGTCATGACCAAGCTTTTACTCCTGGTGGTGATCGCTTTATTGTAGCTATTTGGTTGGGAATTGTTTTACTGAGTATTTCTAACTTTGCTATTGCACTCATTTTACCTTTATCTCCTTGGGTTGGTTTATTGGTTGCTTTGATTTGGTTGATAGTTGCGCAATTATCAACTAATACCTGGCAAGATTTCAGACAATTACAACGGTTTCTTACTCCTGTTATTTTAGTCCAAGGTTTAGCTTTAACTATTGCTACTGCTGCTTTTAGCAGTCAACAAGTTATCTGGTTTGATAGTGGTTTATATCATGTAGGTTCAATTTATTGGTTAGCTAAATATGGTGTGGTGACAGGGATAGGTTTAATCCACTCCCGCTTTGGTTTTACTTCGTCTTGGTTTGGTTTTACCGCACCTTTATTACCTAACGCTTTAGGAGATAATATTGGGGCTGTTAGTAATGGTTTTATCTTCTTAATCTTCTTTTTTTGGGGCTTAATTGGCTTAAATCAAGCTTTAAGTCAAAATGGGAAAATAGCTGATTGGTTTGCGGTCATCTTTGTCTGTTTAATTTCTTTTATTTATTTAGCTGATAATAATAATGGTTTTAGTGTTATTTCTTTTTCCCAAGATATACCCATAGCGTTTTTAATTGGTATAGTGGCTTGGTCAATGCTAATAGTTGTCAATAGTATTAATAGTCAATGGATACCTCTAATTTTAGCGAGCGGTGCATTTAGTATTAAATTAACAGCGATACCTTTGCTAGGTTTAGTATTATTGTTTTATGTATGGAGAACCAAGAAAATTGTAGTAGCAATAGCTTTAACTATTATTCTTTTATTACCTAATACCTTGGTTTCTCTGCGCACTTCTGGATGTCCATTATATCCTTCTAGTGTCTTATGTTTAAATTTACCTTGGACCGTAGCTCAAGAAACAATCGCAGCTGAAGTGAATATGATAGGTAATATTGATCATATTGACTTTGAAGGTTCTGAGGTAAACCCTTTAGTCAAAATAGTGCAACAACGTTATAAATGGTTGACTAGATCTAAACAAATGTTGATAACCTTTGTGAGTTATCTTATTTCAGTAGGATTAGGTTTTTACCTATTATTATTTAGTAAAAAAACAGAGATAAATTGGGTTATTTTTCTAGGCTTATCCGGGACAACTTTTATTATGAGTCTTAGTCCTTTATTTAGATTCGGTGTAGGTTATTTGATGATGATTCCTGCTTTATTTACTGCTAATTACTTATTAAATCTTAAATTTAGGTTATCTCAACCACAAAAATACCTTAGATTAGTTTTAGTCTTTTTAATTTTTATTTTAATAATTCGGGGATGGGATAACTTAAATAATCGCTTGTTATTACCAGCTAAATTACCTTCATTTCCCCTAGTTAAAGGTCAAGTAAATGATGTAGAATATTATTATCCTGACAATTTTAAAATCCAATGTTGGCAGCGTCAATTACCTTGTGCGACTTTACCAATTCAACGTGATATTCAATTACGCAATCCTGAGAAAGGAATTAAAGCTGGTTTTATCTGGAAAACTCCCCCAAGTCAATAAACATATTTAATTGGATAGATATCTATGTTAATCTAAGTTAATTTCAACCATGTATTCACAATCTGTTAGTTAAATGCTTAATAAGTCTGGGTTAACTATTCCTGTACTCATTCCTACCCTGAAACTATCTTTAGTACTTCCTAGGAGTAATAGAGCGACTATCGACGCTATTATACATCTTCTCGATCGCGTCATTCCGAGAAATTATGAGTTAATCATTCCAGAAGATTTAGCCAGACAATATCCTCATCTTAAAACAATACCACCGAGTTCCCATTTAAGTTTAGCAGATACTATCATTCGTGGTTGGCAAGTTGCACAAGGAAATATTCTTGGTGTTATTCCCGCAGATATGCAACCTCCCCCAGAGATATTATTACAATTACTGCAAGAGATAGAAAGAGGTGCAGATTTAGCGGTAGGTAATTTAACTCCTCGTCGTTTCTCTCCTATTGCTAAGACTTTGGGATTATTAATTTTACCAGAAATTATCAATCGTTTAGGCGATCCTCTCAGTAATTATTTTTTAGTACGTAGAGAAGCCATTACACAGCACAAATTTACTCCCATTGATACTCAAATTCTTTTAGAAATAATGGGTAAAGGGAAGATTTATAAAATAGCTGAGATTAATTATGTTTGTCCACAAGCAAAAAGTGATTTAAGCTATCGAGAATATTTTGATTATTTTCAACATTTAATTAGGTTACGCTTCTCTATTTCTTCTCGATTTATTCAATTTTGTATCGTGGGAATTGGTGGAGTAATTGTTGATATGACTGTACTATTTATTTTTAGTGATCCTAATTGGTTTAATCTTCCTATTATTTTGAGTAAAAGTCTTTCTGCTGAAGCAGGAGTTATTCATAACTTTTTGTGGAATGATGCTTGGACTTTTCGAGATGTTGCTAAACAACAACCTGGAATTATCCCTAAGTTAAAAAGGTTACTCAAGTTTAATTTTGTTTGTTTGACTGGTTTAGTGATTAGTGTTGTGGTGTTATATATCCTTTATAATTATCTAAGGTTTGGCAATTTTCCTGGGGGGAAATATATAGCTAATTTAATGGCGATCGCTGTGGTTACTTTTTGGAATTTTTGGTTACATTCTAAATTAAGCTGGCGAGTCAGTCATGGTAAGTAATAAGGAATCATAAATAACTGGTTTTCAATCTTCTTCTGACCAAGTTTTTAACTGTAAATAAACAAAAAATAAGGTCACTAATAATAATAAAGTAGCTCCAGTTGCTGCATAACCAAATTGAAAACGAGCAAAAGCTTCTTGATAAACATAAAAAGCTAAAATATTAGTAGAATTTACTGGACCTCCACCAGTAATCACGTAAACTTGTTCAAAACTGCGCAGGGTAAAAATAACCGTAGTTACTACCACAAAGATCAAAGTAGGTTTTAATCCTGGTAAGGTAACGTACCAAAATTTAGCCCAAGGATTAGCCCCATCTAATTCTGCTGCTTCATAGAGAGATCCCGGGATAGTTTGTAACCCTGCTAAAAAGACTACTAGGTTAAAACCTAATTGTTTCCAAATACTTAGTAAAATTAAAACTAACATCGCCCAAACCCCACTACTTAACCAAGGGATAGCTTTAATCCCGAAAAACTCTAGTAAACTATTGACAGGTCCATCGGTTTGAAATAACCAACGAAAACCTAACCCAACCGCAACTAGAGAGGTAACCGAGGGAAGAAAATAAGCTGTTCGCAATAATCCTCGGGTTGGTAAAGATTGATTCAGTAGAACTGCTAAAATCAAAGGAATAATAATACTAGGTATAACCGTGGCAATAGTAAAATAAAGAGTGTTACCAATTACTTGACGAAAGTCATCATCGGTTAATAGCTTGAGATAATTTTGAATCCCTACCCAATGACTACCTTGACTACCAAGATTACCATCCGTAAAACTCAGGTAGATGAGATAAAGAATGGGCCAAAAGAGAAAGATACCGAGTAAAACTAAGGCGGGAGTCAAAAATAACCAAGCTGCAAAGTTATCTTGATCTAACCAAGTTAGGGGTGAAAAGCGTTTTTTCATGGTATTATTAAAAAGTCTATGTGAGACTAGTATCGCTCATCGGGAACTCACGTTAAGGTAAGGTTGATTCTACAGCTTGGGGTTGTTTAATTTTTTGACTTACCCATTGGGTGATGATATGGGATAATAAACCTACAGGACCTGCAAAGAGACATAAAATCAAAGAATGTATCGTCAGGACTCCTGTTTGTTGACCTTGTTGATAAATCCAACGACCGACGAATAAATCCATAACCAGAAAATGTACCCAACCTGTGGCTGCTGCTTGTTCATCACTAAAAAAACGAGCGATATCAGCGAGTTGGGGATTGGCTAAAGCTTGGGCTGATTCACCAGTAATTGCTCCAGAAATAAAGTAAATATATAAAGCGATCAAAGCAATAAAAGGTAAATAAGACTCCATGACTTTTTTGGTTATTCCCCAATTGGGTAGGATAATCATTAAAGTCCAGAAAGGTAAAACGAATAGATTGGCTAAGTTAAATAAGTTAGTCGTACTGAACATGATTATTCCTTGAATTTAGTACCTAAATACAATCCTGCAACTTTGGGGTCATTGAGTAAGTCTTCTCCCCTACCACAAAAGCGATCGCGACCATTTTCTAATACATAACCACGATCAGCCATTAATAAAGCTTTTTTAGCGTTTTGTTCTACAAGTATAATCGCTTTGCCTTGTTGATTAATAGCTTGTATTTGCTTAAAGACATTATCCACCAAGATAGGAGATAAAGCGGCTGAGGGTTCATCTAATAACAATAAATCTGGATCAAGCATTAATGCTCTACCCATCGCTAACATTTGACGTTCTCCTCCTGAGAGCGTCCCTGCGGCTTGACGGCGTCGTTCTGCTAGAATAGGGAAAATACCATAGATCTTGTTTTTACGTTCTTTTAAAGAACCAGAACTAATAAAAGCTCCCATTTCAAGATTTTCCTCTACAGAGAGGGAGGGAAAAACGTTAGCTACTTGTGGTACATAAGACATCCCTTTGGGGACAATTTGATTAGATTTAAGTCCGCTGATATTTTCCCCTTTAAAGATTATTTTACCTTGATTGGGTTTAAGCAAGCCAAAAATGGTTTTAGCTAGGGTAGATTTACCCGCTCCATTTGGACCGATTACCGCTACTAATTCTCCTGGAGCGATCTTAAAATTTATACCCTGTAAGATATTTAAGTCTTGATTATAGCCCGCGTAAACCTCTTCTACGGTTAATAAATTAGTCATTATCCGTTGGGGTTTTTTGTAAATCGGGACGCTCTTCGGGGATAATTGCTCCTTCTACGGGACATACTTGTAAACAGATACCGCAGTCGATACAAGTAGCGAAGTCTATCCAATACCAATCTGTACCTTTAGTATTTTTACCAGGTCCTGGATGAATACAAGCTACAGGACAAGCATCTACGCAATCAGCTACACCTTCACAGGTTTCTGTCAGGATTGTATGAGCCACTTTTAATTTACTCCCCTCAATTTACTTAACATAATTTTACAAATATTCTAGCTTAGCTTGACCTTGACTATCAACCCAAGCTAGATGAAGAATATTACAATCACGAGCATAGGCGTGAATAGTGGAGCGATCGCGTGTTCCTAAATCTAACTCTACTCTAACTAGATGTTTACAGTTGCGCAGTTTTTGAGCGTAGAGTATCGCTGCGCTAATTGCTTGGTCATTTTCGGGTATCACCAACCAATCTACAGGGAGAGTTTGTTGAGGTAGTATATAAGTAGAGAGTAAACAAGCGTGTAAAGCTTCGATATTGAGAGCAAAACCGATACCTGGTAAACTTTCTCCTTGGGGGTGATATATTTCTAATAATTGATCGTATCGTCCTCCTTGTCCGAGAATTTGCCATTGTTGGTTAGTATAGCCAAGGATTTTAAAGGTTATGCCACTGTAGTAGTCAATGGTTTGTAATAAGCTTAAATCTAGGGTAAGAGGAATTTTAGCTGTTTCTGAGATAAGTTGACAGAGAAATTCTAAGTTATTAACTATTTTTTGCCCTGAAGTCGATAAATTTAACTGATTAAGTTTACTTAAAACTGTTTCGGGGTTTCCGCGTAAGTCAAAGATTAATAAAGCTTGATCTAAAAGTTCTTGACTCAGGGATAATTGTTCTAAACCTACTCTATCTAGATTAGCTAGACAATCACGTACTTGTTGACGAATAGAGCTAGGAAAGGGTGCTAATAGAGACTGAGTTAATCCTACTTCACCTAGGACAATTTGCCATTGACTAACCCCGAGTTTTTCGAGACAATCAGCTACTAATAAGAGAATTTCTAAATCAGCTAGATTCCCACCTGCGAAGAGTAACTCTACACCTGCTTGAAAGAATTCTAATTGACGTCCATGATATCCTAAAGGGGGGTTACGGAAGATATTGGCTCGATAACATAAACGTTGGGGATAGCTACTATCAGACATACGCGTTACAGCTGCTCTAGCTATAGAAGCGGTTAAATCAGGACGTAATCCTAGGGGTGCTCCCTCTGCTTGTTGTAGTTGTATTATTTTGTCTGGAGTAATCGCCTCTTTAGCCACTAGGGTTTCTAGCCATTCTATTGTAGAAGTAACAATGCGCTGATAGCCCCAGCGAGAGAAGATATCCTGAAGGCGATCGTTGATCCAGGATTTCTGGGCTACTTCTAAGGGTAATAAATCTCTTGCTCCTGCTGGTGGTTGGTGAATCATAGTAATATTGACTTATTTCTTTTTGCCGAATAAATTAGAAAACATTCCCGACTTGGTTTTTTGCTCTTTTGGCTGAGTTTGTTTACTGTCTTTATTTTGTTGATCTAAGGCTGCTTTTGCCTCTATTACTATAGGATTTTTGGGGTCAGCTTGCCAAGCTTTGGCGATATGAATTTTGGCTAAACTGAGACTTTTTTGCTCTAGATAGATTAACCCTAACATAGCGTGACAAGCACTATTATTAGGTTCTATTTCTAAAACGTCTCTTAATTCTAGAGTAGCTTCTTTATACTTGTGGTTTTCTCTATATTCTTGCGCTCTTTTCAGACAAGATTCTATTGGGGAGGTTTTTTCAGCTTTTGTTTCTGTTGTTGGTGTTTGTGTGGTTTTGGCTTCCGGGGATATTGGTTGTGGTTGGGGTAAGATACCTGAGTCTGGTATTCCCTGTTGTTTTTTGATTTCCCGTTTTTGGGTTTCTTTGAAGACTAAGTAAACTAAGTTAATTTCGCTAATTTGGGCTATTTTATCGAGGATAGTATCTAAGTCTCGATATTGATCCATCGCTAGAGCGTTAACTAGTTTATGATAAATTTCTTCTAGTTTGCTTCCCGCTTTAGCTAGAGACTTGGCTTTATCTGAAGCTAAGGTTAATCTTCTTCCCTCTGCTGCGATGGTTTTCCCTTTTTGAGATAATAATAATTGATGTTCTATTCTAAATTTTTCTTTACTCAGTTGCTCATAAGCAGGATTAACTAAACAAGCTAAAATGTTACTAGCTAGTTTTTTAGCTTCGGGATGATTAACTTTACAAGTATCTGGGTGTAATTTGGGGACGATTTTCAGATATCTGAGACGAATTTCACGAGCATCTGCATCAAGAGGTACTCCAAGGATGGCATGATAATCGGTAATATCTAATTTGAATAACCCCTGTTTAATCTGAAATGACATATTTTTGTATTCCTAGCATCTTAAAATTATTACTTGTGTTGGTTATCCCATTCTCCCCAGGGAGGAGTTTCCTTTAAAGCTTGACTGAGAGAATTATGAATCTTACCATTAGTAGCAAGGATACGACCTGATACCATATTTAAGGGTGTTTGGTCGTAAGCTGTGATTTTCCCCCCTGCTTCTTCTAATATAACTATTCCTGCGGCGATATCCCAAGGTTTGATCCCTCTTTCCCAGTAACCATCGATTCTTCCTGCTGCTACATCGGTTAAGTCTAATGCTGCTGAACCACTGCGACGTACTCCTTGGGTAAGATGAGTTAGGTGGCAAAATTCTCGGTAATTATTATCTTGGGTTTCTCGGCGATCGTAAGCGAAGCCTGTTACTAATAAGCTTTGCTCTAATTTAGCTATATTTGAGACTTTAATACTACGACGGTTACAGGTAGCTCCTAATCCTGTAGCTGCACGAAATAATTCGTTACGAAAGGGGTTATAAACGACTCCTACTCTAGGTATTCCTGCGATTAGTAATCCAATAGAAACAGCAGCGATGGGGTAACCATGAGCGTAATTAGTTGTACCATCTAAAGGGTCGATCGCCCAGAGATATTCTTGACTACCTTTGTCTATTGCTCCTGATTCTTCAGCTAAGAGTGAGTGAGTAGGAAAATGACGCTGGATGATTTCGACGATTATCTGTTCAGATTTGGTATCTACTTCGGTGACTAAGTCTCCCGATCGCCCTTTTTCACTAATTGTCTCTAATTTTCCCCAAGATTCTTGGATAATCGCTCCTGCTGCTAAAGCTGCTTCTGTAGCAATATCCAAAAAATTTGACAATGATTGTGATTCCATTATGGTTAACCTCCACCTACTATGGTCACTACTTCGAGGCGATCGCCTTGTTTAATTTGGGTTTGTTGCCAATACTGTTTATGGAGGATTTCTCCATTATATTCTACTACCACCAAGCGAGGGTTTAAGTCTAATTGCTCTAATAATTGGGGTAGGGTTATTCCTTGGCTAGATTGATGGGTTTCACCGTTAACTTGTACGTTTATTTGAGTCATTTTCCTAACTGAGAAAGAAGATTTTGAGTAACTTGGGTAGGGTTATCTGCTTCCATAATCGCCCGCACTACAGCTACTTTTTTCGCTCCTGCGTCGATTACTGCGTTAAGGTTAGAGGTATCTATACCTCCAATAGCATACCAAGGAAGGGGTGAGTTAGCTACTGCGTAGCGTACGTATTCTAATCCTGCTGCTGGTTTTCCTGGTTTGGTGGGGGTAGTATATACAGGTCCTACTCCTAGATAATCTGCTCCTTGGGCGATCGCTTGGTTCATTTCCTCTGGGGATGTGGTGGAACGTCCGATCATAGCTTGAGGTCCGAGAATTTGTCTAGCTACTGCTATGGGTAAGTCTTGTTGTCCTAAATGTATTCCATCTGCTTTGACTGCTTGAGCTAAATCGAGGCGATCGTTAATAATAAATAGGGCGTTATATTGACTACATAGTTCTCTAAGTTTGCTTACTTGGGCTAGTCTGGTTAAATCATCTCCTTCTTTTTGACGATATTGTACAAGGGGTAGTCCTCCTTGGAGGGATGCTTCTACTATTGACAGTAAGTTAGGTTGGTTGGCAGTAATTAGATATAAATTGGCGTTTTGCAGTTTTTGTTTGAGAGGATAACCTAATAGTTCACTTTCTAGGGTATAGACTTGGTAACGCATTTGTTTAAAGGTTTTACCCATGTCTGGGTTAGAGAGTTTGCCGTATTCTTCTAATACTCTTAGGGCTTCCTGGACTCTAGCTATATTTGCTTGTAGTAAGGCTTGTATGTCTTCTCTGTGTTCTTCTTGGTCATGAGTCAGGGTTGTTCCTATATCTTGGGGTGTATTTCTAGACATTTTTAACTCTAGACTGTGCCAAGATCCTAAATTAGCGCGCATTTCTTTACATATTTGAGCTAAATTGGGGTTATCTAACCCAAAACGCGCCCATTCTTCGATAATTCTTAGTCCTTCTCTAGCTCTATCTAGATTGGCGTCTAAAATACGGTTAATTCTGGGGTCGTTCATAGGTTGGGTAGGTTAATTTCTCGTTTACTATAGGGTAAGTCTTGGTTAATAGCTTCGATTTCTTCGTTTTCTAGTTGATTAATCTGGTCAATATAGTTGTGGAGAATTTGACTCATACGTTGATTATAGAAACGGTGTAAGCTATAATTAGGGGTAGCAGGGAAACCACGACGGCGTTTATGACGTCCCCCAGCTCCAGGGTCAAACATTTGGATACCTTGATTAATAGCCCATTCTATGGGTTGGTAGTAACAAGCTTCAAAGTGTAAACAGTCAAATTCTTGTAAACATCCCCAATAACGTCCATAGAGGTTTTCTTCTTTGCGAATACAAAAAGACATCCCCACTGGTTTATGGGGATCATCTTCGGTGGTAGCAGTAACTAAAACGACGCGATCGCTATAATTGGGATGGAGTTGGGCGAAAAATTTGCGCGTTAGATATTTACTCCCTCCCCAAAATTTATCACAGGTACTGCTATAAAAGCGATAAATTAAGGGAAATAGTTGATGAGGTATATCTTCTCCTGTTAAGACTTGTATCTGTAATCCTGTGCTGGTAACTGCTTTACGTTCTCTTTTAATGTTACGTCGTTGATTAGCGTTGAATTGTTGTAAGTAATCGTCAAAGGTTTGAAAATTCTGGTTACTCCAGATATAACTATGGTGTAACCAACTCCTAAAACCAAAGTTTTCTAAAAGCGATCGCCAATCTGGATCAACAAAGAGAAAATGACAACCATTGATTCTATTTTTACTACAAAAATGTTCAATGGCTGTAATCATTACCTCTGTAATCGCTATTTCGTCTTGTCCCGGTGCAATCAAAAAGCGATAACCTACTGCAGGTGTAAAGGGTGTCATTCCCAACAATTTGGGATAGTAGCGTATTCCTAGGCGATAGGCTAAATCAGCCCATTGGTGGTCAAAGACGAACTCACCATAACTATGACTTTTGATATACAATGGTGCAGCTGCGATTAGTTCTTTTCCTAGCCAAATAGTTAAATGACAAGGTTGCCAACCTGTACTAGGTATTGCACTACCTGATGTTTCTAAGTTATGTAACCATTCCCATTCTAAAAAAGGGGTTTTTAGGGGTTTAGCCAAAGCATCCCAGGCTTGTTTAGGTATTTCGGCTATTTTGGCTAACCAATGAATAGAGTATTTCGGTTTTACTTGTTCAACCATATATGCTAAGTACTTATGCCGTCTCTCTATTAGTATAGAATTTATTAGAGCGATCGCTCTAAGTACTCAAACATTTAATTTCAAAGCCCGTGACGAGGATTGAACTCGTGACCTCACCCTTACCAAGGGTGTGCTCTACCACTGAGCCACACGGGCGATCTCGGGAACATGGGCCGAGCTGGATTTGAACCAGCGTAGGCATAGCCAGCGGATTTACAGTCCGCCCCCTTTAACCCCTCGGGCATCGACCCGTTTAGTTCCACGATTATTAATCTTAGCACAAGCATTAGGTAATGTAAAGGGGGTAGGCAGAAAATTAATTAACTTTTTTGGGAGACTGATAAATCGCTTTCATCGTAGATTTCTCCGACTAATTCTTCTAAGATATCTTCTAGGGTAATTAAGCCGAGAGTTCCCCCATATTCATCAATAACGATAACTAGATGTAAACGCTGTTGCAGCATTTCCCGTAGGAGATTACCGACTCGTTTAGTTTCGGGAACATAAAAAGGCGAATCCATCCCTTCTGTGACGCTGATTTGGTTAGCTTCTTCAGGAGAGAGATCCCGCAGGATTCTTAAAGCTTGTTTAAGGTGTACAATACCAATAATCTGATCCTTTGTTTCTTCTTGAACAGGAATGCGAGAATAACCCGTATCTAAAGATAAATTTACTAAATCAGGCAATTTAGCTGTACTAGAAATAGTTCGCATGGCAAAACGAGGTTTGACTACATCTCTAGCCATTAATTCATCTAGTAGTAATGCTTTATTGAGTAAATCGTGTTTATAAAAATCTAGTTGACCTTTACCCGTTAATAATTCCATCATCAACAGTAAATCAGCGAGAGATTCTCCTGTATTGATTGCTTTAGCTTGAAATAAACGAGCGATACTTTGAGTAATTTTTTCAAAAGTGGGTGTAATTCCCAACCAAGAGAAGATCCGAGATAACCAAAACACGGGACGAACCGTAGCCCTAAAAATAGCTTTGGTATTGGTAATAGCTAGGGATTTAGGGGTAATTTCGCCGAAAATAAGTACTAAAATCGTGATGATTGCTGTAGCTACTCCTAACCCCGCGTTACCTAGCCAAATAGCGAATAAATTACTAGTTAAAATAGCTGAGAAGTTATTAACTAGATTATTACCTAATAAGATAGTGGTAATAAAGCGATTACGATTATCTAAGACTAGACGATAAATCCCCGTGGGGTCTCCTTCTCTTTTAATGAGACCCTTTAATTTAAAGTTGTCAAAAGAGGTGATAGCTGTTTCTGAGCCTGAAAAAAAAGCTGAGAAAAACAGCATCAGGATTAAGACGGCAATATCTAACCAGATTTTCCCCAACAGAGGTTTTGGTTCAGATAAAGCTAACAATTGAGTAAAAATATTATCTACAATAGGTAAAAGCAAATTAGCCAACGACATAGGCTACTTTTAAAGCCCAAATAATCAGAGCAATGATACTCCCTAAAACTAGGAAGGCTGAAATAGCTACAAGTGTAGGCTTATCAGCCCCATCAAACTTCATAATACCGCGGTTTAGATCAGACATGATTATTATTCCTTCTTACGAAGATGATCTCAAAGATATTTTTATTTTACCAACACTCAAACTAATATGACTAATCTTACTTTAGAAGTACGTGATTTAGAAATTAAATTTAATAGTGATGATCGAGAGATTGTCGCGGTTGAAGGGGTAAGCTTTCAACTCGAACGTGGTAAAACTCTAGGAATCGTTGGGGAGTCAGGATCGGGGAAATCGGTAACATCTCTCGGGATTATGGGTTTAATTCCTCGTCCTGGTAAAATTACTCAAGGAGAAATTTGGCTGCATAGTGGGGATTTACCCCAACCGATTAACTTGTTAGCTTTAACATCACAAGAAAAGCGAACTTATCGTGGGGGGAAAATTGGGATGATTTTTCAAGAACCCATGAGTGCGCTTAATCCTGTTTATAATATCGGTTTCCAAATCACCGAAGCTATACAACTACACGACAAGATTAGTCTAGCTTCAGCAAGACGTCGAGCTTGTTCATTATTACAAGAGGTAAAATTATTAGCAACTGATCAAGAATTAACCGCTCAATATACGGCTATTCACCAAGACAACAGCGAGGCGCCCGATGTTACTCGCTATATCAATCAACAAAAACACAATCTACTGAAACGCTATCCCCATGAATTATCGGGAGGACAATTACAACGAGTGATGATCGCTATGGCGATTTCTTGTAATCCAGATATTCTAATCGCCGATGAACCGACTACAGCACTAGATGTAACTGTACAAGCTACCATTCTGAAGTTATTGCGAGATTTATCACAACAGCGGGGAATGTCGGTTATTTTTATTTCCCATGATTTAGGGGTAATCGCGTCAATGGCGGATCACGTAGCGGTAATGTATCAAGGCAAAATAGTAGAATATGGGGAAATTAAGCAAATATTACATAATCCCCAGCATCCCTATACTAAAGGTTTATTAGCTTGTCGTCCCCGTTTGGAACAATCATGGGAATATCTACCGACGATCGCTGATTTTATGCAGGTAACTACTAATTCTTCAGGAGAAGTAATCATTAAACCCCTAGAGACTGATCCTCCTCAAGTGGTTGATGAGATAGCACAAGCAGCTAGATTAGAACAAATCTTACAACAACCACCTTTACTGAGGGTGCGGAATCTCTGTGTTGGTTATCCTCAACGTAGTGTATTTGGTAATGAAAAAGGTTATCTAAGGGCGGTAAATCAGGTTTCTTTTGACTTGTATCCTGGAGAAACTTTAGGATTAGTGGGAGAGTCTGGTTGTGGAAAGTCAACCTTAGCTCGCGCTATTTTACGTTTGATTCCTCATCTCTCTGGGGAAATTAGCTTTAGGGGAGAGAATATCGCTAACTATTCCAGGGGCGATCGCCGTTTACGGAATTTGCGTCGAGAAATGCAGATTATCTTTCAAAATCCCTATAGTTCCCTCAATCCTCGCATGACTATTGGTAAGGCGATTCTTGAACCGATGTTGATTCATGGATTAGGGGGAAATCACACCAAGCGTCAACAACGATTAGTTTATTTATTAGATAGAGTGGGAATTAATCCTGATTTAGGCAATCGTTATCCTCACGAGTTTTCAGGTGGACAACGTCAACGCATTTGTATTGCAAGAGCATTAGCTATTAATCCTCAATTAATTATTTGTGATGAGTCTGTCTCTGCTTTAGATGTTTCTGTACAAGCACAAGTACTTAATTTACTTAAGGAGTTACAGCGCGAATTTGGCTTAACTTATATTTTCATTTCCCATGATTTAAGCGTGGTTAAATTTATCAGCGATCGCATTATGGTTATGAATCGCGGTAAAATCGAGGAACTCGGTACAGCCCAACAAATCTATCTTACTCCTACCCAAGCTTATACTCGTCAGTTGATCGCTTCTATTCCCCAAGGGTTTTAGGAATTAGGCAAGAGGGAAGAGGCAAGAGGGAAGAAGTTAGGTCAGTCAACCTTGATAACTATAATTAATTACAAATATAGATATTAATAGACAGATTCCCATTATCTAAAATTGTAGGTCAAATAAGCGTACTCTGTCAAGCCCCACACCCCGTAATTTTCGCCTCAGAGCCCTTGATTAG
>RECR01000065.1 GCA_007693955.1 Gloeocapsa sp. DLM2.Bin57 | reverse complement strand
AAGAAGCCTACAGCGTAATCTTTGATTCGGTGTAGGAGTATGTCACCCCGAGACTGTCAATTACTTAACCTAACTAAATGAGTTTAACTTTTCAACAAAGACTTAATCAAGCTCAATTAACTCGCCCAATGTGGTTATTATGGCTACTATCGGCGGGTTTAATCGCTTTAGATGGGTTTGATTTCTTTATTATTGGTGTGGCGCTTCCTTTGATTGAAAAGGATTTTGGCATTAATGCTAGTCAAACTGGTGCTTTAGCGGTAGCGGCGATCGCAGGCTCTTTGCTTGGCTCTCTGACTCTCGGTGCAATTACTGATAAAATAGGACGTCAGTTAATGCTGATTATCGATATCGGTATTTTCCTGGTTGCGTCTTTGGGAACTGCTTTAGCTTGGAATATTACTTCGTTAATCGCTTTTCGTTTTTTGGTGGGGATAGCGATTGGTGCTGATTATCCCATTAGTGTAGCCTATATCACGGAAAATGTCCCCGAACGCTTGAGGGGAAAAATGGTGATCAGCGCTTTTAGTTTCCAAGCGGTGGGAGCATTATTAGGCGCTTTGGTAGGTATTGCTGTAATTTGGAGTTTTGGTAAAATTTATCCCAATCCTGAGCCTTTATTACATTATGGTTGGCGTTGGATGTTGGGAGTAGGTTTATTATTAGCTATCTTAGTAGCGATATTGCGTTTTCAGTTTCTCTTAGAGAGTCCTAGTTATTATATCACGCGGGGTGAATATGGGCAAGCTTCCCAAGCTGCTTCTATTTTACTGAATGAGTCGATAGAAATTACTCCCGAAAGCGATCCGATTGAGACTAAATCTCCTCTTAATTACAGTGCTTTATTTAGTGCTGATTATCGTCGTCAAACTTTATTAGTGACTATTCCTTGGTTTTTACAGGATATCGCTACCTATGGAATTGGTATTTTTACACCAGTTATTATTACTGTTTTGGCTTTTGCTGAGCAGACAGATTTGAGTACACAAACGATTAATGGTGCGATTGGTTCAGCTTTTGTGGATTTATTTCTGATTCTGGGGTTTATTTTGGCGATCGCTTTTGTCGATATTTTGGGGCGTATTCCTCTACAGATTATCGGTTTTTTGGGTATGGCGTTAGGATTGGCTATCTTGGCGATCGCTAGTTTAAGTGCTACGGTGAATATCTGGTTAGTCTTTACGGGTTTTATTATTTTTAACCTGTTGATGAATGCGGGTCCTAATTCCACTACTTTTTTACTGTCAGGGGAAGTTTTCCCTACTGCTATTCGCGCTAGTGGTGCGGGTTTAGCTGCGGCGATCGCTAAAGCGGGAGCGATTTTAGGTACTTATACTATCCCTGTGCTGAAAGAGTCTCTCGGTGTAAGTAATTTATTATTGATTCTCTCTGTTATCTGTATTTTGGCTGCTGTATTAACTTATCTTTTTGCTCATCCTGAATTAGGTATAGCGCTACGCACAAGGCAAGAGGCAAGAGATGCAAGAGAGAGGGGAGTAGAGAGAGGGGAGTAGGGAGAGGGGAAGCATGTTATATAGAAACAATAAAACCGTTCCACCATTCCACCGTTCTACCTAACTCCTAAATTAGCTTTTTCTTTTCCATTTGATCTAATTGTAAACAATGATTTATTAGTAACGATTGTTACATAACCTTGACATTTTCTTTGTTAATCTGAAACCTAATTAAAGTTTACTTATAAAAAATAGGGTTGAGAGAAATTTGATATCAATTCTAATTGTAGAAGGAAATCCTCATCTGCGCTCGCTCCTAGGATGGCATCTACAGCAAGCGGGTTATCTAATACATCACTGTGCAACTATTCAACAAGCAAGACAATTTTTAACTAATAGTCAACCAACCTTGACCATTTTAGACTCAGATTTACCTGATGGGGATGGCATAGAATTCTGTAATTGGCTATACCAGGAAGAAAAGTCACTAATCTTGATTTTATCAGCACGTATTAACGAAAAAGATATAGTTAAAGGTTTAAGAGCAGGAGCAGATGATTATCTGCGTAAACCCTTTGGGATGCAAGAATTTACCGCTAGGGTAGAAGCTTTAATTAGACGTCAACGCGCCAATAATGCTCCTTTAGCTCTAGAATACGGCTTATTAAAAATCGATTTAGTACATCGCAGTGTAGAATTTCAAGGAGAATTAGTAGAATTAACCCCCCAAGAATTTAGTTTACTCTATGTACTCGCTCAAGCTCAAGGTAATGCACTAAGTCGCTCAGAATTACTACAAAGAGCCTGGCCCGATGCGATCGATAATCCACGCACCATTGATACTCATGTACTCTCTTTGCGTAAAAAAATCGAAATTGACCCCCGACAACCTAGTATTATTCAAACAGTGCGTAACGTGGGTTATCGTTTTAATCCTGATGCGATTAACCTACAAGCGATGATTCAACCTAATTTCTCTTCAGTAACTTGACTCTAGTTAGGTTATCCTGAGCTAAGATTAATTAGCTTTTCAAGGAAGAAAAATATGGCTGAACAAATAGAATTGAAGCTGCGCGTGCTTCATGAGCTTTTGTACGAGGTTAGTAATTTCCCCGACTTGATTACCCCCTATACTAATTTTGTTCGCTCACTCCGAGAGCGTTATCATCCTGTGGGTGTTAAAGATATTCGTCAAGCTCAATTAAATTCGGGTTTACAATGTTATGTAGATTTAGGCGATCGCCTCGGAGCAGATATCTACTATAGTTATTATCAAGAATATTTTGACTCTCAATTATTACTGAGCTTAATTCATCGGAAAGCTACAGTTTTAGATATTGGCGCTAATTTCGGTTACTATAGTCTGATTGCTGCTACTAAGCTAACTGAAGCTGGTATGGTTATCGCTTTTGAACCTAATCCTTATGCTTATGAGCTTTTACAAGAAAATATCACCCTTAATCATTTAAATAATATCATACAGGCTCATCAAATTTGTTTAGGTGGGATGGAGGGTGAAACAGATTTTTATCTGACTGAAGAATCTTCTTTTAGTGGTATTGGTGCTACGGGAAGAGCGAAAATCAAAGAGAAAATCACTATACCTATTTATCCTCTCGATGCTTTTTTAAGCAAATTAGAGATATCTTCTGTTGATGTGGTTAAAATCGATGTGGAAGGTTATGAATTCGCTGTTTTAGCAGGTGCTTTACAAACTTTAGCTAATTCTCCTGATTGTGTCATTATGTTAGAGGTTTCCGCCAAAAATCTCAATCAAGAGCGTCGCGATGCTTTAATTAAGGTATTAGATACTCTTTACACTCAGGGTATGGGGGGTTGGTTAATTACTGCTGAAGGGTTAACCCCCCTACAAAATCCCCTCAGAATCGATAAAATTGGCGCGGTGAATCTGTTTTTAACTTATACTAATTCACCACGCACTCAAGAATTACAAGATAATTATCAAGAATTGCGTCGCTGTGCTTTTCAAGGTATCGCACCGGAATTGCTTCTCTCTCCCGAAAAACTTTTAGATCGTAATCTTAAAGATCCTCTCGGATACGCACAATTACATAGTGCTCTACTTAACGCTTGTTTACGCGATCGCCATTCTACTATTGCAGCTCAACAAGAGGAAATTTACCAGCTTAAAAACCAGATTTCTCGCTTGGAAGCTCAAAAACAGTATCTAGAAACTTCCTCTCTCTCTAGTTTGATTTTACGCAAAATTAAGCAGAAATTAAGCTGATTTTAACCCTGCTCTTTGTAGTGTATCTACTGCTTGCTCTAATCCAATTACTAGTCTTTGACGGGAATGAATTGCATATTGTTTACCAAATTGAGCGGGAGTAAAGTTAATATTTAATAAATTTGCTCCTGCATTTATTCCCATTAATTTCCCATCTAATTTTAATTGTTCTAAAGCATTTGCTGAGGTAATTAGACTCTTTTTCAACCCTAAACGATAAATAGCAATTGTATTTAAAACTAAGTTTATTTCTTCTTGGCTATTATAGTCATTAACAAATGGTACACAATTAATCACACTGGGTTGAATTTCTAGGGTTAATAAAATATCTTCTGCTATATTTTCTAGGGTTTGTCCAGGTAATCCTACTATATTTCCTGTTTCAACTTTTAACCCCAATTGTTGTAAGAAATTCAGACAACGTAGTCTTTGTCTTAGGGGAGTTTGGAAAACGTTAGCTGCTAAAATGGGGTTAGATGTGCCAAAATCTAGCGCAAATGAGTTTACTCCTAGTTTAGCGTATTTTTGATAAACTTCTTTATTTCTCTCTCCTAGAGATAATATTATGTTTAAATTTAGTTCGTTTTTGATAACTGGAATAACTTCTTCTAAAAGACTATTCCATTCTAGGTTATGTCTTGATTGTAAAACAATTGTATCTAAATTGGCTGCTTTTATTTGTTTAGCGATCGCTATAATCGCTTGATGATCTAGATAATAGCAATTTCTGTCCTCACTATCGGTAGAAATATCGATGATACCCCGCATTTTTACTTGATCTAATCTGATTTCCCTGGCTCTTTTAAATAAATCTTGTTGTAACTTTCCTTGGGCTTTTAAAAGTTCGATAATTTCTCTTTTTGTTAAGTATTTCAGATCATAAACTTCTTCTGTTTTAACTAATTTCATTGTTCTTCTCTCTAGTTTTTTTTATGATTTGATGTGAATTTTACTTGAGTTATGCTCTCAAGTGATTTTGTCAATAACTTATTCTTATACTTAAGATTATACCCTAGTTTAACCTTGGGTAAACTTAAGTAAACTCTGTCTGATTCAAGACAGATACAGGTGTTTGAGGGGGATAAAATAGCATTTTAAACTATCTTCCCTGTCAATAAGTGATTTTAACCATCAACAAAGATGATTGACAGCCCACAACTAGGCTGAGATTAATAATCAATAGTTAGGTAGTTAAATAACTTTCATTATTTAAGTTATAATAACATAAAAATCTTAGTTAATCTTGATTATAAAGAAAAAGTTAACATAAATTTAATAGCAACTATTATAATAGTATTATAAGTACAGTAGTAGAACAAGGAGATAGCAAATATGTCTCAGACTTGGACTTGTGATGGAGAGCCAAAAAATAATCAGAATTATCCCAATTGCTCCGGACCTCATCCTCCTCATGAGAATTATGGGGATGTTTGTGTAATCTGTGGTTTACCAAAAGAAGCGATGTCACCAGGGAAAACTGTAGTACCAACCCAAATAGTTAATCCTGGAAAGACAGCTAAGATTAACTGGCTAATTCCTGGAGCAATAGCAGCAATAGTATTGATGATAGGAGGAATTGGCTGGTTTTTACTCAGACCAAAACCCCCTAGCTTAGAACCAGTGACAACAGGAAATGGGGGAAATGTAGAAACACCAACAGGAAATGGGGGAAATGTACAAACACCAACAGGAAATGGAGGAGGTGTACAACCAACACCAAATACAAGTACAGCTAATTTAATCAGTCAAGGGAATAGAATCTTATTAGCAGATAATCCTGAAAAAAGTGCAGGAGCTACAGCCTTTGCACAACAAAATTGGTCAGAAGCGATCGCCGCTTATCAACAAGCAGTAGATAGTAACCCCAATGATCCAGAAAGTCAAATCTATCTCAACAACGCTAAAGCTAGGCAACAAGGAACACCCATAACTATAGCAGCGGTTGTCCCGATTGCTAGTAGTCCCGATTCAGCTCAAGAGATTTTACGGGGAATAGCGCAATATCAATCAGAATTCAACCAAAATCAAGGAAGTAGGTTATTAGAGGTAGTAGTAGTTGACCAAAACCCAGGGGATCGAAGTATAGCATCACCCCTAGCCCAAGCCTTAATAGATAATCCCGATATACTAGCAGTAATCGGTTATGGAGCTGATTTAAGTAGTAAATTAGCAATGCAAACCTACGAATCATCTCAACTAGCGGTATTATCTCCTGTCAATACTAAAATAGAGGGAACCAACCTCAGATTAATCTCTCTCAATCAAGCAGAAGATAAATTAGTCGAAGACTATCTCAATTCTGTAGCCCAAACTCTGTTAGAATATGCCCAAACCCAAAAAACTACCCCAAAAGTAGTTATCTTCTATAATTCCAGTAGCGACTATAGTAACAATCTCAAAGATTCACTAATCGCTACTTTACCTCAAGTCAATGGGGAATTAGTAGAAGCGATCGATATTGATGATCCTGGTTTTAACCCTGGTCAAGCTATTAATCAAGCCGGTCAAAATCAAGCTAATACCGTTATCCTCGCTTTAAGTAAGGATAGAATCACAGAAGCAATTGATATCGCTGATAATAATCAAAATCAGATGCTGTTACTCGGTGGAGATGAGATGTATAATCCACAAATTCTGGTACAAGGACAAGATAAAATTAGTAATCTGGTTTTAGCTGTACCCTGGAGTTCTACCCCTGGTGATACCTTTGCTCAAGAAGCTTTACAATTATGGAGAGGAAAGGTAAGCTGGAGAACCAAAACAGCCTATGACGCGACTAAAATATTAACAGAGTCAGTCAGTCAAAATCCTAATCGTGGTGATATCTACCAATCTTTACAACAAGGGATTACTATAGCTGATGGCTCAATCAATTTAAGTATCTTTGGTGAAGTACCCTTAGTTAAAGCTACACCAGGAAATCATGGACCTGCAGGAGCTACTCATGGTTTTACAGCACTATAAAATATCATGACTAGTTATCTTCGTCCCCTAACTCGCTATCCCCTGTTTCAAATTCCCTGTATCTTTTTGCTGATATTTTTACTTACCACTCTCTTAGTTTGGTTTCTCGGTATCGGGAGACCAACAGTAGCAGTGGCGATCGCCCTAGATTTGAATCCGAGTACTTATCCACAATCACAGTTTAACGCACCAGGATCAGTACTCAATCAAGAAATTCTCGCGGTATCCGCTTATCTAGAGAAAAATAACTCAGGAATTCTGCAACGACCAAATTTAGTGACCATTATCGGATTTGCTAGTATTCCTAGACAATTAACTACGGGATTTAAAGACGATAGTCAATTACTAACTCAAGAGTTAAATCAAACTTTAGCTAATCCTAGCTTAATTAGGGATTTAGGAGGAGGAACTGACCTAGATTTAGCCATTCGAGAGGGAATCAGGTTATTAAATACGATAGACGATCGCTGTCGGGAATTATTATTAGTCACCGATGGTATAGCTAGTATTGCTCCTGAAACTATAGCCCAAGCTAGAGATAACCGAATTAGAATCCATGCGATCGTCATTGGAGATGAAGCAGAAGATATCAGAATGACTTCTCTGTTAACAGGAGGAGTTTATTTATCTGTACCCCTAGAAGCTGATTTAGAAAAGTTATTTACTAACAGGTTTTTTAACGAGTTTAATAATAATTGGCGTTGGGTTTTATTATGTTTAGGTTTAACCTGGATGGCTCTGATGTGGACATTAGTAATGCCTTTAGATCGGTGGATTTTCCAGGGATTATTCAAGTTACCTTTAAATTTTGCAGGGCGTTTAGCCTTGAGTAACGCTTTATTTTGGACTTTCGCTACTCCTGGTATATTGATTGGTATTTATCGATTGTTGGATTTAGCTTTACCTTTTACAGGTAGTTGTTAATTTACTTTAGTATGAGTTCGGAGAAACGGAGTTCGGAGTTAAAAGGAACAGGGAAATGAAGAATGAAGAATTAATTCGCTCATTCTAAATTCAGAATTACTCCTTCTACTATCGGTGCTGCGCTTTGCAGTACTCCGAACTTCTTATGCCGACTTCTCCCTCACTTTCTCGTTAAAACGATTATTTGTCTAGTTTGTAGTGATCGCACTATCTCTAAATTCAGTTGGGGAAGTTCTCCTAAAAGTTCTCCTACTGTACTGGGTTTAGCGGTACAATTCTCTAAAAACTGGTACTCTAACTCGCATAGTTGTACGTATTGATAATCATAGTTAAATAAACTCTGACCAGGCCAACCATCTAAACAAGGATTGAGTTCTACTATTGCTTCAACTAATTGTTGATCATCTGACCAGTTTAGTTTAACTAGGGGAGGACGAGCTAGGAAAAATTCATAATGAGATATTTCTGGATCTAGTAATTCGATTAAACGATAACGTTGGCGATCGCTTAATTGTTCTCCTCGTTTGATTAACTCTTCGGAAGTTCCTAATAACCTCTCTAAATTCCAATAACTAGGGTTAGAAAAGCCCACAAATTCTAAACCTGAAGCGTCAATCAAATTAAACAAGGTTTCGATATTGTAGTCAACTTCCACAGGATGCAGATACATATCAGCAAAACAAGCATCTCGTTGATTTTCCAAAGCCCAACGTTGTTGTTCTCGTATAACTAAGGGGTTATCAGAGGGTAGATTAGCGAATATTTCCCGACCTATTTTGACTCCTTCGCGATAATCTTCGCGGTTATCTCCCTGTAACAAAGCGATCGCCTGCTGCATTAATTGTATTTCTCTACGTCCTAATTCTGAGTAAACGAAAATGTGCATTATCCCACCTGGGGCTAATTTTTTACTCAAAGCTTCAATACCCGCTACGGGATTGGGGAGATGATGTAAAACCCCGACACAGTTAATCAATTCAAATTCTCCCTCTATTTCGGCAGCATCTTCGAGTTTTAAGCGTTGAAAGCGGAGTTTATCACCGTATTTAGCTGCTATTCCCGACTTTTGGGTTCTTTCTCTAGCTACAGCTAAGGCTTGTTCACTCAAATCAATCCCCAATACTTGGGCTTCGGGGTTGAGATGGATTAAATACTCTGTACTAGAACCTGTACCACAACCAGCATCGAGAATACGAATATCTTGACGTGGAGGTTTTGCTCCTGTACAAAAATTATAAGCTGCTATCCAATTCCAGCGCCAATTATACCCTGGAGGTGGTTCAGACAGGAGAGGATCGGGAGGAAAAGGATAAGTATTGTATAGTTTAGCGACTTTTTCTGACATTTTTCTGTTAAGCATACAGCGATCGCTTATTATAAACTTTAAGCCTTAACGCCGAAAAACTTTGTTTGACATAATTCTTAACAATAAGCCTCAGAATGTCAGAAAAGATTTAATCTAGATGCTGACATAAAAATCAAACATAGACTTTGACAACAAAAGTCACCCCCAAAGGAAAAGGTAAAAAAATTTAAGTATCTATTCAAGGGAGAATCAAAAACGCATGAGTGTAAAAGCTAGTGGCGGAAGTTCCGTAGCCTCACCCCAACTATACCAAACTGTACCAGTATCAGCTATTTCTCAAGCCGAACAACAAGATCGTTTCTTAGAAAATAGCGAACTCAACGAATTAACTACCTATTTTGCATCTGGTAGCAAACGTCTAGAAATCGCCGAAACAATTACTGAAAACTCGGATCTAATCGTCTCGCGAGCAGCTAACCGCATTTTTGTAGGTGGTTCTCCCATGGCTTTCCTAGAAAAACCACCTGTAGAAGAAGCCCCCCAAATGGCGATGGCGGGAGTAGGAGCAACTACAGAATTAAAAGAAGGAATGAAATTAGGCACTGTTACTTACGCTGAAAGTAGTAGCGGTGGCGGTGGTTTATTCAGTGGATTACGTTCTCTATTAAGTACTACAAATACTGGAGCAACTCCTCCTGGATTTCGTCCTATTAATATTGCTCGTTATGGTCCTGGCAATATGCAAAAATCCTTACGGGATTTATCCTGGTTTTTGCGCTACGTAACCTATGCAATTGTAGCGGGAGATCCTAACATTCTCGTGGTTAACGTCAGAGGATTAAGGGAAGTAATCGAGAACGCTTGTTCTACAGACGCTACCATTGTGGCTTTACAAACCATGAAAGCCTGTTCTGTAGAATACTTCAGAAGAGATGATGAAGCCAAAAGCATTATCAACCAATATTTTGACGTCTTAATTAGCGAGTTCAAAGCACCTACCCCCTCTAATAAATTACGCCAAAGATCTAAGAGCGATCAACAGGGCTTAGAATTACCCCAGAGCTATTATAACGCTGCTCAAAAACGCCAAAAGTTCGTAATGAAACCAGGACTTTCAGCTTTAGAAAAACAAGCAGTAGTTAAAGCAGCTTATCGCCAAATCTTTGAAAGAGATATTACCAAAGCTTACAGTCAATCGATTTCTTATCTAGAATCTCAAGTTAAAAACGGCGATATCTCTATGAAAGAGTTTGTCCGTCGTTTAGGTAAATCTCCTCTCTATCGTCAACAATTTTTTGAGCCATATATCAATAGTCGTGCTCTAGAATTAGCTTTCCGTCACTTTTTGGGACGTGGACCTAGTTCTCGTGAAGAAGTACAACAATACTTTGCGATCGTTTCAGAAGGAGGTTTAGCAGCTTTAATCGACGCTTTAGTAGATTCTCAAGAATACTCCGATTATTTTGGAGAAGAAACTGTCCCCTATCTTCGTGGTTTGGGTCAAGAAGCTCAAGAATGTCGTAACTGGGGGATGCAGCAAGACTTGTTTAACTATAGCGCCCCCTTCCGCAAAGTTCCCCAATTTATTACCACCTTTGCTAAATACGATCGCCCCTTACCAGATCAACACGTTTACGGTTCAGGTAATGACCCCCTAGAGATTCAATTTGGCGCTATTTTCCCCAAAGAAACTAGTAACCCCGATACTCGTCCTGCACCATTCAACAAAGATACTAAACGGATTTTAATCAATCGTGGTCCCGGTATCTATAACCAGAATAGCAACCCCAAAGCCAGAGGTTTAAATCCTGGTTCATTAGGTCCTAAAGTTTTCCGTCTCTCGACTTTACCTAATAGTGGAGGGAGTAATGGTACTAGCGTCAAAGCGACAGAAGTCTCTACTCAAAAGGTAATCGAAGCTGCTTACCGTCAAGTGTTTGGACGTCTTCTCTATGAAGGTCAACGTCTCTCAGTTGCCGAAATTCGCTTAGAAAATGGTGATATTCCTGTACGAGAATTTATCCGTATCTTAGCTAAGTCGGAAGTCTTCCGCAGTATGTATTGGTCTTCTCTCTACATCACCAAAGCGATCGAATATATCCACCGTCGTTTATTGGGTCGTCCTACCTATGGTCGTCAAGAGATTAATAGTTACTTTGATATCTGTGCCAGAAAAGGTTTCTACGCTCTCGTAGATGCGATTATCGACAGTCCTGAGTACAACGAAGCTTTTGGGGAAGATACTGTACCTTATGAGCGCTATTTAACCCCTGCAGGCTTACAATTACGTCAGTTAAGACCTGGTAGTCTTGGTCTGGATGTAGGTGTTAAAGTTGAACCCGAAACAACTCCCCGCTTTATCGAATTGGGTGCGGTTACCGAGGTTCGCTCTGACAATGACATTCAAAACCGCATTAAACAAGGTGTTAGCACTCAACGTGAACAGAGCAAAGTCTTTAAACTGACTAATCTACAGGATCAGGTAGCTTTCAAAAATCTAGTTATGGCGGCTTATCGTCAGATCTTTGAGCGGGATATCGAACCTTACTTAGTTAAAGAACAATTCACTAATCTAGAAAGTAAGTTACGCAACGGTGAAATAACCGTGAGAGAGTTTATTACTGCTTTAGGTTGTTCTGAACTATATATCAAAGAGTTCTATACTCCCTTCCCTAATACCAAGGTAATTGAACTAGGCACAAAACATTTTCTCGGACGTGCTCCACTCAATCAGCGCGAAATTCAGAAGTATAACCAGATTTTAGCTTCCCAAGGAATTCGTGCTTTCATCAATGCCATGGTTAATAGCATGGAGTATCTGCAAGTGTTTGGTGAGGATACTGTCCCCTATCGACGTTTCCCTACTTTACCCGCGGCTAATTTCCCCAATACCGAAAGACTGTACAATCAATTGACTAAGCAAAACGACGAGATTGTTGTACCTAGCTTTAAACCAGTCCCAACCAAAATGTAGTAACTAAACCTACCTACTCATAATCTCCTAGTCAGTTTAACTAGACTGGGAGATTTTTCTGTTTACCTTCATTTACATTTATATAATTGTTACAGTGTATTTTACTGTTTCTGAAAAATATGTTAAAAAATGTTAAGAGATCATAGCAAAGATGGACATAATATCGCAAAATGATTGCGATGAGGTTTTTTTGAGTCCCGCCAAATTGGTGAAAAATAAGTAACCAATCTAGGGTATAGTTGACTAACTAACTCAAAGATCTTGTTGATATAACAACCAGTTTTAATCACTCTGGTTTGATTTTTAAGTTAAATCTCTTTTTTACGGAGGAATTTATCCATGAGTATCGTCACGAAGTCAATCGTGAATGCTGATGCTGAAGCTCGCTATCTCAGCCCCGGTGAACTAGATAGAATCAAAGCATTTGTAACAGGTGGTGAAAGCCGTTTACGCATCGCCCAAACTTTAACCGAATCTCGCGAAAGAATCATTAGACAAGCAGGCGATCAACTATTCCAAAAACGTCCTGATGTAGTTTCTCCTGGTGGAAACGCTTACGGCGAAGAAATGACCGCTACCTGTCTTCGTGATATGGACTACTACCTACGTCTTATTACTTATGGTATCGTAGCAGGAGATGTAACTCCTATCGAAGAAATCGGCTTAGTAGGTGTTCGTGAAATGTACAAATCTCTAGGTACTCCTATTGAAGCGGTAGCTCAAAGTGTACGTGAGATGAAAGATGTAGCGATCGGTCAAATGTCCGCTGACGACGCATCAGAAGCGGGAGCATACTTTGACTACGTTATTGGAGCTATGCAGTAATTTACACTGGTCCAATCAACTCTTTACCTAAGCAAAACCTTCAAATTAGGAGAAAATCATGCAAGACGCTATTACCTCTGTTATTAACAGTGCTGACGTACAAGGTAAATACCTTGATTCCACAGCTCTAGATAAGCTAAAAAGCTATTTCCAAACTGGTCAATTACGAGTTCGTGCTGCTAGCGTAATCAGCGCTAATGCTGCTACCATCGTTAAAGAAGCTGTAGCTAAATCTTTACTATACTCTGATGTGACTCGTCCCGGTGGCAATATGTACACCACTCGTCGTTACGCAGCTTGTATCCGCGACTTAGATTACTATCTACGTTACGCTACCTACGCTATGTTAGCAGGAGATCCTTCTATCCTAGATGAGCGCGTACTCAATGGTTTAAAAGAAACCTATAACTCTTTAGGTGTACCTATCTCTTCTACCGTGCAAGCTATCCAAGCGATGAAAGAAGTAACCGCTAGCTTAGTAGGTCCTGATGCTGGTAAAGAAATGGGCGTTTACTTTGATTACATCAGCTCTGGCTTAAGCTAGAAGCTTGAGACGTAACTCGCTCTTTCTCGATTAAGATAGAGGGTCGGGAAGTCTAAAGTGAGTGCTAGCTCTTGAAAAGCTTAGTCTTTGCTTATGAAGATGAGTTTTGTAGATCTGGTATTTAGGTTAGACTCCCGACCTTTGTTTTATCTCTACATAAAAAATAACCATATCAACAAGGAGAAAAACCACCATGCGTATGTTTAAGGTAACCGCTTGTGTTCCAAGTCAAACCAGAATCCGTACTCAAAGAGAGTTACAAAATACTTATTTTACTAAGCTCGTTCCCTATGAGAATTGGTTCACTGAACAACAAAGAATTATGAAAATGGGCGGTAAAATTGTTAAAGTTGAACTGGCAACTGGTAAACCAGGCACTAATACTGGACTTTTATAAGTTAGGGTTGAGGGTGGGAGTTGCTACCCTCTATCTCTATAGATTGAATCCAACCTAAAGCGGTAGGTTGTTGGTAGATTTTTTTTAAAGTATTAATATCCCTAGGGGAAATACCCGAAAACTGCTGAGATTGAGCGTAAAATAAAGCGTCAGTAGCTACTTGACTGTGTCCCCAAATACCTAAAGCGTGTCCTAATTCATGGGTAAGAGTGGCAATAACTGCTTGCTGATTTTGTCCTGGATTAATCTCGATGAGCATACGATGAGAGAGAATACCTTGGTTAAGATAGAGTTTATATGTAGTAAGACCTGCTCTAGCTCGGGTAATCTCTAATAAACCTGTATGGGGGTTACGCTCAATTTTAGGACTAGGAGGCGATCGCTTAATGATAATATCGGCTTCTGATTCCTCTTCTATTTGAGTTAGGGGTAAATATTCTCCCCAAGAAGCGATCGCCTGAACAACTCCTTCATTCCAGAGGTCATTTCCCCCTTCTAGATAAACTCTGACGGGAAATTGTGACCAGATTAAATATTCGACAACGGGAATAACTTTAACCTCTTCAAAATAATCCCCCTGGTTTGAATCAATCACCCATGCTCCCAGAGTAGGGGGTAAAGCATGAACCCCAAGGGTCGGGTATTCCTTCCCTTGAACCATTAATTTACTCAAACTCGCCACCAACAAGCTAGTACTGATGAGCAATACTAGCCAGTGGGTTACTCTGATAATTAACGTAGCCAACCTGCGCTCAAAATAATGCTTAAACTAATGAATATAGCAGCTAAAACCCAGGTAATGCGGTTAAGACTAGTTTCGGCACTTTTAGCACTAGTAAACAATTGTGCTTGTCCTCCAATTCCACCGATACCATCTCCTTTAGGACTGTGTAGTAAGACCATGACTATCAGCAATAGGGCTGAAATAGCCCAGATAATTTGAACGAGTTGTTCTGCTTGCATTGTTTTTGCTTATCCTTAATTTTGGGGTAATTATTTTTTTAGTTTACCCTTGCTTTTTCAAAAAAGCTATGTTATTCTGATAAAGGTGTGCAGATAAAGGGTCGCTAGCTCAGCGGTAGAGCACTCGGCTTTTAACCGATCGGCCCTGGGTTCGATCCCCAGGCGACCCATTTAATAAGTTAGCAACTAGTCTAACTGTTCCCAGTTGCGGGGTTTCCAGTTCCCTTGGAAAGTGGCGCTATATCGTAAGGTTGTGATTCTATCTCCCTGATAATCGCTAAACTATGTTGTAAAGCTACCAAGCGATCGCCCAACCAATTCTGAGGAGGGATAAGGTTACTAATCCCCAAACTTTCTAAACGGCGTTTAACCTTACCACCTGCGCCAACGATAAACACCTGACGACCATTATCTACGGCTTCACCAACAGCATTTTCAATCGCTAAAGAAGAAGTTACACCCAATAGAGGAACTTCGCTTAAATCTAAAATCAAGACGTCATACTGATTAATAGCGTTATGTTGACGAGAGATCGCTTTAGCTACTCCAAAAATCATCGGACCACTCAAATGGAATAAAAGAATACGACCTTTAGCTACATTGAGTATTTGTCTTTCTTCAGGAGTTAAGACAATCTCATCATCAGCATCAGTAATAGTTTTAACCGATTTAGAGCGCAATTCTGAGAGTTTATCGATGGTTAACACGTTAGCGATAAATACACCTACACCCACAGCAGCGATTAAATCCACAAAGACAGTCAAACCAATTACACCATAGACAATAGCCGCTGCTTTCCAAGAGATACGGTGGACTCTTTTCAGAAATTGCCAATCCATAATATTGATACCAACCTTAAAAGCGATACCCGCTAAGACTGCTAGAGGAATACTCGCCGTTAAAGGTGCAGCCCAAAGCACTACCACCAACAAGATTAAAGAACGTGATATACCAGATAAAGCGGTACGTCCACCAGATTGAATATTAACTACCGTACCCATAGTAGCACCAGCACCGGCGATACCACCAAACAAACCAGAAGCTATGTTACCCAAACCTTGACCGATTAACTCTTTATCAGAATTATGCTCAGTACGAGTCAAACTATCAGCTACTACTGAGGTTAACAAAGCATCGATACAACCTAGCATTCCTAAAACTAGAGCATCAACAACCATCAGTCTAAACTGACTAGCACCAAAAGTAGGTACTTGTAGAGAGGGCCAACCAGTAGGAATCTCCCCAATACGACGGATATCTACGTTACTGAAAAATAATAAAGAAACCGCTGTACCAATGATTAAAGCTACTAATTGGGGTGGGACAAATTTCTTGAATTTAGCCGGCATAAAAAACAGGATACCCAAAGTCATTAAAGCTAATCCCGTCTCTACTGGATTAATGTTCGCTATTAAATTAGGTAAATTCTGCAGAGTTCCTATTACCCCACCCTTAGGGCTAGCTTGTCCTAAAAAAGGTGCTGTTTGTAGTATAATAAGTATGACACCAATACCCGTCATAAACCCTGAAATAACGGTATAGGGCATCATCGTGATGTATTTACCCAACCGTAACAAGCCAAACAACACCTGAAATAATCCCGCTAGCATGACTACTGTGAAAGCCATCGCCATACCTTTCTCAGGAGTTTCTGCTGTTAGGGTTAACTCAGCAATAATCGCTGTCATTACCACTGTCATTGGTCCTGTGGGTTCAGAAATTAGCGTCGGTGTTCCCCCAAATAGGGCTGCAAAAAAGCCTACTAACACCGCACCCCATAAACCTGCACCCGCACCCGCACCACTAGCTACCCCGAAGGCTAAAGCCATGGGTAAAGCTACTACCGCTGCTGTGATTCCGCCAAATATATCACCCTTGATGTTTCTAAAGTGTATTAAATTGGTTATCTGCATCTTGTTTTCCCTAAAGATAAGTAAAAATTATCTGTTTGATATTTGTTTAATATCAGCATTTGTCTATGAAGATAATATTAAACATTGATTAAATTCTATGTTAAAAATCATATATTAAAACTTAAATTATTAAAAGACTATTAACATTTAAATTTTAAATTAAATAATTAGTTTTTTTTATATTACAAAGCAAGAGTTATTTAAAACCGTCGAAATTATTGCTATACTGGCTCTATCTACGATTCAATCAAGCTTTTTTTATGATATGGAAAATTCTGCATTAGATCATGTTCTTGTGGTGGAACGTGAAGGAAGTAGTACAGTTTTTATGCTGAATAATGAATCATTTTCGATTGGGAGACATTCTTCTAATTCCTTGGTAATCAAATCAAGGGTTATCTCTCGTTGTCACGCAACAATTTTACCGATTAAGTCTTATGATGAAGAAGTTACCTCTTTTTGGATTATTGACGGTAACGAACAGGGTATTGTCAGTACTAATGGTTTTACTGTTAATAGTGAACCCTGTTTAATGCACCAATTAAAACCAGGAGATCAAATAGATTTCCCTGATGGCACAAAAATTACTTATCAGGTTAAAGACAGATTTGAGGAAGAAGATAATAGCGATGATTTAGCCCCCACAGGCAATCTTTTACAACCAGATAAACAACCAGTAAATAATCAATTACCAGTTAAAACTACCTACGCAGATTTTTTCCCATCTTCTCGTTTAGATACAAGAATCTATGTACAAAACATAAATATGCTGTGTCTGTTGTTAGAAAAAGAATTAGAGATGGTGAGAGCTAAAAATACTATTTTATCTCTTATTTTTATTTACTATAACTCTAAAAAAATGCAGCAAATATCCCCAAAAAGTTATAATAAAATTTTAAGACTATATCAATTAATTGTTAATCAGAAAATTACTAACCCTTATGATTTTATCCTCTCATTTAATGATTTAGAAATAGCCGTTTTACATAACTGTAACCAAAAACAGGTTGCTGAATTAGCCCAAAATATAGCTATAGATATCTATATGACCTCTAAAAAGATTAACTTTTCTGAAACAGAGAATGTGATCACGGGAGCTTATAGTCAAGTACCACAAACCGAACGTAACGGTAAAGTTTTAATCGAAAGAGTCAATCAATTGTTAACAGAAAAAACTGATGGTAACTTATTTATTAATTTGAATTTATTAAGAATTTAATTCTGTAGTTGTTTTCATGGCCATAACGCAAGATGAGTTCGGTATTAGGTATTAGGTGTTATTCCCTAATGCGCGAATTAATTATTTTTTCGCACATTCTACATTCCCCTCTCCCTACTGTTATAAACTTCGTCGAACTGAGGTTAAAGCAACTAAAATAATTAACAAAAACCCCAGTAAATCAGTGCCTAGATGTTGATTAAATAGTAAAAAAGTAGCCACAAATAATAATAATCTTTCTAGCCAATTACTGGGGTTGAGAAAATAACCTTGAGTTGCAGCAGCAAAAGCAAACATCGCAATCATAGCAGTAATAAATACCCAAACTCCCTCCCACCAATTATCAACACCGATTAATAATAACTTACTATTAAAAATAAACAAAAAAGGTAAAATAGCCGTGCGCAAATCATAGATAAAACCCTGAATACCAGTAGCAATAGGATTACTACGAGCGATCGCCGCCGCAGCGTAAGCAGCTAAACCCACTGGAGGAGTATCATCAGCTAAGATACCAAAGAAAAAGACGAATAAATGAGCACCTAATAGAGGGATATTAAAATTAAACTGTTCAGCTAGTTGGACAATTACAGGAGCAGTTAAACTAGCCATAACGATATAATTAGCAGTAGTAGGTAAACCCAAACCCAAAATTAAACTAGCAATAGCAGTAACCACTAAAACTAATAAAAACTGTAGATAATTGCTAAAAACTTCAGGATTACCCCCCAACAAATTAACCACAGGTAAAACCAACCAGACGATACCCTGAGTTAACCAAGCGCTAAGAAAATCGATAATTTCGGTTAAGCGTAAACCCAAACCAGTTAAATTAACAATCCCCACAATAATTCCTGCCGTAGCAACAGCTACTGCGATACCAATCATATTGCGCGCACCCGATTCCAAACCCATAATTAGGGTATTGATAGTCTTACTCAGAGATAATTTAACAGACTCAGAATTTCTAAGGGAGATTAACAGAGATTTGATTAGTTGTAAACCAGCTACTAAGGCGATCGCATACATCACCGCGCCACCAGGGCTAAAACCTCTAATGACAATACCCCACATTAAAAAAGCCAGAGGAATCAGGTTATCAACACCCTGGAAAAAAGTTTCACGACGAGGAGGTAATTCAGAACGAGGTAAACCCCGTAAACCCAATTTCAGAGCCTCTAGATGTACAATATAAAATAATGCTAAATAAGAAATAATTGCTGGTATAAAAGCCGCCCGAACGATCGCAAAATAAGGTTGACCCGTAAATTCAGCCATAATAAAAGCAGCAGCCCCCATCACAGGGGGCATCAATTGACCATTAGTAGATACAGCCACCTCTGTAGCAGCAGCTTTAATCGCTGGATATCCCGATCGCTTCATCAAAGGGATAGTAAAAGTTCCCGTCGTCACCACATTAGCTAGAGACGAACCAGAGACTAAACCAGTTAACCCCGAAGCCACTACCGCCGCTTTAGCAGGTCCACCCCTAAACACACCCAAAAAAGCTGTAGCCACATCAACGAAATACTTACCCGCACCAACTTTATCTAACAGAGAGCCAAATAATACGTAGAGAAAGACAAATTGAGTAGAAACCCCCAAAGCTACTCCAAACACTCCCTCAGTAGTGATATACATTTGACTGACAATCCGTTTGAGATTATAACCCCGATGGGCGATCAGTTCAGGTAGAGTAATGGGAATCATTCCCCGTGGACCTGTTAAAGCGTATAATAAAAAGATTACAGCAATAATAGCTAAAGCAGGTCCTAAAGTACGACGAGTAGCTTCTAGAAGTAATATTAAAAAAACCGTACCGATAATTACCTCTCTATCCAAAGGGAGACCAAAACGCTGTTGAATACCTAGATAGTCAATCACCAGATAGAGACTAGTGAAACCTGCTGTTATAGCTAATAGATAGTCATACCAGGGAATTTTGCTTAAATTGCTCCTTTTGTGGCAAGGAAACAGTAGAAAAGTGAGTACTAAAGCAAAGGTGATATGGATAGCACGAGATCGCGTAGCATCTAACACCCAGAAACTAGCGATCGCCAATTGAAAAAGCGACCAACCTACAGCCAGACACACAATAACCCATTTCATCACACCATCGGGGTTACGTGAGCCTGTTTCTGTTTCCGCTACCAAACGTTCAGCTTCAGTTGTCCCGCTATTTTCTACCATGCTATTCTAACAATCCCGCCTCTTGGTAAGCCTTAATAGCACCAGGATGAAGGGGGGCGCCAATCCCTTGGATAAAGTCTTCTGGAGTGAGATTAGCTAAAGCAGGATGGGTAGCTTGAAAAGTCTCCAGGTTATCGAGGATAGCTTTAACGATTTTATAAACATCCTCATCAGGTACATCAGTACTAGTAACGAATAAAGCTTTGACACCAAAGAGGGTTAAATCCTGATCTTGTCCTTGATAAGTTCCCGCGGGAACTGTGGCATAACTATAATAGGGATATTGTTCGATTAATTCTTGTAATTCGGGATCATTTAACTCTACTAGATTAACATCAGCCGTAGTAGTGATATCTTGAATCGCAGCTGCACCAATACCTACTACGTAGAAAAAACAATCAATTCGACCATCTCTAAGGTAATCTGGTGCTTCAGCAGCTCTGAGATACTCTGCTTGGACATCTTGTTCACTCATGCCAAAGACTGTTAACATAGCTTGGACGGTATTTAATTGACCTGAACCTGGATTACCGAGATTGACTTTTTTTCCTGCTATATCGCGAAAGCTATTGACTCCTGCGCTACGATTACAGACTAGGTGCATTGGCTCGGGATGAAGTCCTATAACTGTGCGCAATTTTATTACAGGATTGCCCTCAAAAGCTTCCTGACCATTATAAGCTTGATAGACTACATCAGACTGTGCTACCGCTAGATCTAATTCTTGAGCATTAATCGCTTCAACGTTAAATACCGAACCTCCTGTAGATTCAACCGTTAAGCGTAAACCTACTTGAGCATCATTAACAATTTTAGCCGTAGCGCCACCCACTGGATAATATACCCCAGTTACTCCACCTGTCCCAATAGTGTAGAATTCTTGAGCGAGACTTTGATAACCAGGGATAACAGCGGCGATCGCCCCCACAACACCTAACCACAGTGATTTTTTCAACATAATTTCTCCTCACACAGTAAAATATCAATACAGGTTAATGTTAGTACATTTTCAGGTTGTCAAACCCAGATCAAGAGTTCCTAGGGAGGAGTTAATTAACTATTACATCTCTTGCCTTATTCGCGCATTCGCGCATTTCCCTCTTCCCTGGGCTACTAGATTAGAACCTAAGTTAGCATATTTAGGATAGCTACAGCTGCGCGATCGCACACTCCTACCTCTCCCAAACTAGTCGCCATAACTTGATAATCCGCTTTAATTTGGTTAATTTTAGCTGAATTAGTCAAAATTGCCAGAGCTTCTGTGACGATACCTTCACAACTAGCCTCTTCCTGCAATAATTCTGGCACAATAGCGCGATTCATTACTAAATTAGGAGGAGACATAAAAGGAATAGAGAACTTCAATAAATTACGAGCTACCCACATAGTCAGAGGATTAACCCGATACAAGACTACTTGAGGTACATTAAGTAAAGCAATCTCTAAATTAACCGTACCGGATTTAGTAATCGCCAAATCAGCAGCTGCGATCGCCGTCAGAGAACTTTCTCTAATAATTCTCGCTTTTAATCCATAAGTTGCGATCGCTTCTGCAATAGCAGCAGCATACTTAGGTAAAGATAGAGGAATCAGATACTCTAGAGGTTGAGACAACCTATCTTGGATAACTTTAGCCGCAGCAAACATCACAGGTAAAACATACTTAATTTCCTGTTGACGAGAAGCAGGAAACAGAGTAATAACCGTTGTTTGTGCGTCGATACCCAAATTTTGGCGCGCCATTTCCCGAGAAGGTGAATCAGCCAAACGATCCAAGAGAGGATGACCTACCCAGGTTACCCTAACACCTTGAGCGGAGAAAAAACGAGCTTCTTCAGGAAAAATTGCCAAGAGATGATCAGTAATTTTAGCTATTTCCTTAGTATCAGCGTTATTAGGAGACCAGACCCAAGCTTGAGGAGCGATATAATAAATAATAGGAACGTGGGGATATTTTTGACGAAGATAACGACCTATAGCTAAATTAGGACCGAGATAATCGATTAAAACCACTAAATCAGGAGGATGAGAGTTAAGATAAGCCTTAGCTTGACGTTGTACCCGCCAAGTCGGTAAGACTAGAGGTAGAGACTCTACAATACCCACCGAACCAATAGCGCTAGTATTCTCAATTAACTTAGCACCCTGTTGCACCATTTGTTCTCCACCTAAAGCCACAATTTCTAGATTGAGATTAGCTAGTTTAGCTTGACGAAACAAAGCAGCTACCAACATAGCGCCCTGTAAATCTCCCGAAACTTCTCCAGTACTAATAAAAATACGCATGATCTAACGTCCAGGAATAGGACCTCTGCGCCCTTGTTCAGTAGTTGATTTTAGTAAAAACTGATATAAATGTTCTAGACAGGAATCATCCCCGAGAGTTGGTAAGTTTGCCAAAGCTTGAGTAAAACTGTCACCCTTACGATATAGTAAAGAAAAAGCCTGTTTCAGTGATTTAATACCTTCAGGACTCACCCCACTACGTTTAAGACCAACTAAATTCAGGGTTCTTACCAAAGCGGGGTTTCCTTCTACCAACATATAGGGAGGAACATCGCGATCGATTCTACTCATACCCCCCAACATAGCCATAGTACCAATATGTACAAATTGATGAATACCCAAAACACCTCCAATTACAGCTTTAGACTCAATCACCACATGACCAGCTAAAGCCACACTATTAGCAATAACAATCCCATCTGCTAAGTTACAATTATGGGCAACGTGAACATAAGCCATTAAGAGATTATGATTACCAATCTCGGTAACTTCCCCCTCTGCGGTAGCCCGATTAATCGTCACGTATTCACGAATAGTATTATTATCCCCAATTTTTACCCGAGATTCCCCCCCACGATATTTTAAATCTTGAGGCTCTAAACCAATAGCAGCTCCTGGAAAAATACGATTTCCTGAGCCAATTTCCGTAGGTCCAGATATAATTACATGAGCACCAATACTAGTATTCGCACCAATTTTAACCTTATCTTCAATCACTGTATAAGGACCAATCTCAACACTGGGATCTATTTCAGCTTGAGGATGGATAACCGCTGTAGGATGAATTAGTTTATTCAAGAGAATCTCTCCAACTAATCAAGCAAGGAAAATAACATCTCACCATGAACGGTCAGTTGACCATCTACTGTACCTTCTCCTTGCATTTTAGCAATACGATTTCTTTTAAAACTCAATAATTCTACCGTCATGATTAACTGATCTCCAGGTACAACAGGACGACGAAAACGCACTTTTTCAATACCCGCAAAAACAAAGAATTTACCCTCCATTCCTGGCATTTTGGTTAAAACTACTCCCCCCACTTGTGCCATAGCTTCAACCATTAATACTCCAGGCATTAGAGGTCTTCCTGGTATATGTCCTTGAAAATATTCTTCATTAAAAGTAACATTTTTCAGTCCTACCGCTTTTTGACCTGGTACATATTCAAGAATGCGATCGACTAAAGCAAAAGGATAACGATGGGGTAAGATTCGTTGGATTTCTTCTACGGTAAATACAGTTTGATTTGCTGGCACAATGGTATTTTCTGACACATTTACTCCTTAATAGCTTGGGCTAACTGAACGTGTAATTGATGACTAGCTTTATAAGCCAGATAATGAGCAACAGGAATAGTTCCTAATAAACTAAGATCCCCTACTAAATCTAAAATTTTATGTCTAACTGGTTCATTCGTAAATCGTAAAGGAGGATTAAGCCATTGTTTTTGATCACAAACCAAAGCGTTTTCTAAACTCCCACCTTTGATTAAACCCGCTTGTTGTAAAGAGAGGATTTGACTAGCTAAAGCAAAAGTGCGCGCAGGGGCGATCGCCTCGCTGAAACTTTCCCCTTGAGGATTCCAGCTATACCATTGATTCCCTATCGCTGAGGTAGGAAAATCAATCCCGTAACTAAAACAGGTATAACTAGAGGGTATAGCAGCTACAAAAGCATCCCCCTGATGTCGCCAAATCGGTTCTGTAATTACAGGAGTGATTAGACTAGAATTCTCTATCTCAGTCAATCCTACTTTGTTAATTGCTTCTACCCAGATTTTAGCTGAACCATCTAATAAAGGTACTTCTGGTCCATTAATAGTGATACAGACGTGATCTACTCCCGTGGCTACTAAAGCAGCTAAGAGATGTTCTACTGTTCTTACCCTAGCTTCTCCTACCCCTAATTCTGTAGATAGTTGGGTTTGTTGGACATTTTGCACTACCGCGGGTATTTCTGCTGTTCCTGGTAAGTCTATACGCTGGAAATAGCGTCCTGTTGCTTGATGACTAGGTTGGAGAGTAACTATAGTTTCTACCCCTGAATGTAACCCGATTCCTGTTAGGGTAAAACTATCTTTGAGAGTATATTGCATTTTAGAATCTCTCCCCGATACCAAAGTGTATGCGACCATCTCCTTCATTGTTAATACCGTAATCTATTCTAATTGGACCTAAAGGGGATTGAATCCGAATTCCCAACCCATAACCGAAACCACTTCCAGGTAAATCTCTAATTGCAGAAGGATTCCCTGGTACACCGCTAGCAGTCCCTAAATCTGTACCTGCATCAAAAAATATTGCACCTCCGACGATCGCATAAACGGGAAAACGATACTCTATTGTAGCTTGCAAATAACTTTTTCCACTACCTACCTCACCTTCAGCATAACCTCTAACCGAGTTACTACCTCCTAAGACAAAAGCTTCATAAGGTGGTAAATCCCCAAGTACCGTCCCTCCCTGGACGTTAAACGCCAAAGCTTGAGGTTTATCTCTCATAAACTCAAAATTAAGGAACTTAACAGGAATAAAATAACTATAACTAGCCCTAACTCTATTTAAGAGAATATTTCCTGAACCAACCGGTACACTTTGTTCCATCCCTACCCTAAAAATAGAACCACTCGTGGGTTGAATAGGATTATTGCGTAAGTCTTGAGTAGCACTAAAGCGTAACAGAATTAAATCATCCACACCGCGATCGCTGAAAGCCAAATTAATGGAATTATCCTGTTTACGCGCGCGAGGAGAAAGATCCCCATCTGCATTTTCAATGCGCACGTTTTCGTATTGTATCCCTGTAGATAATACCCATACAGGACGTTCGTAAGGGGTTTCGGTCAGAGGTCGGGAAAAGTTAATCCCTCCCCCTGTTCTCACTATTCTAGGGCGATCATCTCCATTGGCGGTTCTAATCGCACTATTATCACCATCATAAACTAGAGAAATCGACCGACGTCGGAACAGATTAACGGTATAAGAAGTTCGATCATCGGTAGTAGCGATCCAAGGATCGGTAAAACTTACATCGAATAATAACTCTCTTTGCCCTACCTGAATTTCTGCTCCTATAGTTTGGTTGTTTCCTCCTAGGTTACGTTGTTGAAAACTGATCGTTCCAAATAAACCACTCGCTGAACTAATCCCCGCACCTGCTGCGATTGAACCTGTTCTACCTTCTACTACTTCTACGTTAACTATGACCTGACTAGGATCACTTCCTGGACTAAAGGATAAACGAATATCTTCAAATAATCCTAACCCAAATACCCTTTGTAAATCTCTTTGAGCTATATTACGGTTAAAAACATTACCTGGTTTTAGTTCAATCTCTCGGGTAATAATAAAATCTCTAGTTTTTCCCTCTACTGGTTCATTTTCTGCGTCAAAAAATTTAACCTGAATATCTTCTACTACCCCTTCGGCTATAATCAGGGTAACTACCCCGTCTGGTGAGATTTGGGGTGATCCTACTACCTGGGCTAAATCATAACCATTTTCTGAGTACCATTCGTTAATTCTAATAATTCCTTCTTGTAACTCTCTGAGATTGAGGATTCTACCGTATTGGGGAGAGAAAATCTCTTCGACTAAACTATCTGGTAAAGCTCGATCTTCTTCAGCAAAAGGAACGGTTTCAATGGCAACTTTGCTTAAAATGGGGTTAGCTTCTACTATAAAGGTTAACCTTACACCCAAGGGGGTATCTTCGACATCTACTTCTACTTCAGAGAAAAACCCTGTTACATAAATAGCGTTAATATCTTCTTGAACCTGTGAACGAGTAGTAGTTCTTCCTGGTCGCGTTTGAATGGTATTGTAGATTAAGGTTTCTAGTTCTCCATCTACCCCCACTACGTTAACTTCACCTACTAATACTCTTGGCTCTGCTTGAGGTGTAGTTCCTTGTGCTATTAAAGCTTTTCTGCCAGGTTTGTTTAGGGTTATACTATCAGCTTCTGGTCTAGGTATTTGGGCTATCAGGGTTTTTTCTGGTTTAATTAGGGATATCTCAGGCTCAAGTGTGGTATTCTGGGCTATGAGAGTTTTTCCTGGTTTGGTTAACTCTAATATTGTTTTCCCTTCACTTGGTTGCGTCAATAGGCTTGTACTGAGACTAACTGCAAAAAATAACAGAAAAAAATGGTTTTTAGGCACTTCCACACACCAAAAATAGGTTAATTTAAATTAGTCTAATGGTTAATTACTCTAGTTTTCACTTTTTGATAAGCCGCTTCGATCGCTCCTAGATCTTGTCGGAATCTATCTTTGTCTAAAACTCTAGCTTGGGGATCGCTTTCGTTTTGATCCCAGAGTCTGCAAGTATCAGGGCTAATCTCATCGGCTAGAATAATCTGTTTATTACCATCAAAACCAAACTCTAGTTTAAAATCTACTAGGGTAATCTCACAACTATCAAAAAATTCTTGTAAAGCTAAGTTAATTTTGAGCGCCATTTGCTTAATTGTCTCTAATTCTTCACTAGTAACCATTTCTAGTAAAGCTAAGCGATCGCTCGTTAATAACGGGTCTCCCAACTCGTCGTTTTTGAGGTAGAATTCTACTAGGGGTTGGGGTAAGATCCTACCGAGTGCTAAACCAGTCTCACGACATAAACTACCAGCGGCAATGTTTCTCACCACCACCTCTAAAGGAATAATTTTAACCCCTTTGACGCGCATTTCATTTGGTTTTGTTTGTTCGAGGTAATGGGTGGGTATTCCTTGAGATTCTAACCATTTAAAAATAGTCGCTGATACGGTACAGTTTACTTCCCCTTTCCCTTTGATTGTACCTCGCTTTTGAGCGTTAAACGCTGTTGCATCGTCTTTAAAATAAGTTAAGAGTACTTCTGGTTCAGTAGTACGATAAATTATTTTGGCTTTGCCTTCGTAAAGTTTCTCTAATTGTGACATAGTAATTATAAAAAAAAGGAGAGATTATGACTGATAACTTCGCTAAAAAAAATTTTCTCTATCCTAAAGCTAACTATAGAGGGGGTTTCTCCCCTGAAAATTTAGTTTTTAACGCTAATTTACAAGAATTTGCCCAAAAGGTAGTCTTTATCTGTAATCTAGAAACCAATGGGAAAATATCTACTAATGAAGCTTATCACGAAATTAAGCAACTCTGGAAAAAGCTTAAACAAAGTAAAAAAGAATTGAATATTAACAATGATTCACCTGACACTCAAGAGTAACTAATGCCTAAAACTAGCGCTATTAATACTATCTTTGTTGCTTTCCTGGTTATAGCTATTATAGTAGGTGCAGGTGGCGATCGCCTTGCTGAAGTAACTGAGGCTAGTTTTGAAGCAGCTAAAAATGCTGTTACTCTAGCTATTAATTTAATCGGTGTGATGGCTCTGTGGCTAGGTTTAGTCAGAGTCTTAGAAGCAGGTGGGTTAATGTACACGATCGCTAAGTTGCTTAAACCCATCATGCTCCACTTATTTCCCGATGTTCCCCCCAATCATCCCGCTATGGGTGCAATTACCCTTAATTTTGCTGCTAATTTCTTGGGGTTGGGTAACGCGGCTACTCCTTTAGGTATTAAAACCATGTTGGAATTAAATAAACTTAATCCGACTCCTGGAGTAGCTACTAATGCTATGTGTCTGTTTTTGGCGATTAATACTTCTAGTTTGACTTTATTTCCTTTAACGGTAATTGGGATAAGAGCTGCAACTAATGCTACTAATCCCGCGGCTATTTGGTTACCTACTCTATTATCTACTCTTATATCAACTATAGTCGCTATTGTAGTTTGTTTCTCTTTGACTTGGAATAGTCAAGTCTCTCCTATCCAAGATTCTATCTCCTCTGAAGCTTATTATCTAGATAATAATTATCAACATCTCCTCTCTTCTCCTAGTAGAGTTGGTAGAATTTGCGCTTGGTTGTTTGTGATTGCTTTTTTAATAGCGGTTATCTTTAATTTAGGTCGTCAAAATTGGTTAGAAACCGATATTCTCTCTCATTTGCTGATTCCTGCACTAATACTCTTAATCATTGCTTATGGTGTGGCTAAAGGGGTTAAAGTCTATGAAGCAGTTACCGAAGGCGCTAAACAAGGCTTTGAGGTAGCTATTAGCATTATTCCTTTTTTGGTTGCTATTTTAGTGGCGATCGCCATGTTTCGCGCTTCTGGGGCTATGGATATCTTGATTAATCTACTTGATCCTTATACTAACCTAATTAATATGCCTCCTGAAACCTTACCTATGGCTTTGATTCGCCCTCTTTCTGGTAGTGGAGCTTTAGGAGTGATGACAGAGTTATTAGAGCAATCACCCGATTCTTACCCTGCTTTTGTGGCTTCAGTAATGATGGGTAGCACTGAAACTACTTTTTATGTCTTAGCCGTTTATTTTGGTAGCGTTGGGATTATTAATATGCGTCATGCTATTATCGCTGGACTTCTCGCGGATTTGGCAGGGTTATTATCCGCTTGTTTTTGGTCGAGTATTTTCTTTAGTTAATTTAAATACATTAAGCTCATTAATAATGATCAAATAAGCATAAAATCTTAAATCTATGCCGAGAAAAATACGAGAGTTAAGGTAAAAATTGCCCGTGAAGGATTTGTTTATTTAGCCAAAAGAGGAAAAGGCAGTCATGAACGTTGATAGCATCCTTTAATCAAAAAAAACCTTAACAATTTACGGTAAAGATGGCGATGATGTTCCTCTTTATTTAGAAAGACAACTAACTCAATTACTCATTGAATTGCACCAATTAAGAAATAATGAAGATTTATGAATCAATATAGTATGCTTATTGAATGGTCTCAAGAAGATCAGTTATTTTTAGTAACTATTCCTGAGTTTTCGGCACAAGTTATCATGCCTTGTACTCATGGTAAAACTCGTCTAGAAGCCATTCGTAACGCCGAAGAAGTAATCGAAATGTATTTAGAAGCCTGGCAAGCAGAAAATCAACCTATTCCTCAACCAAAACCCCTACAAATTCTCTAAATGAAGAATGAAGATAAGACACTCTTGGATGCTAGCAATAGGGAAATGAAGAATGAGCGAATGTAGAATGAGACATTCAGGCAAAAGGCAAAAGTAGCATTATATATAAAACCTAACCCCTAAAACCGTTCCACCTAAAACCTAATACCTAACTCATTTTATATGACTAGTATCACCATTTAATAACATTTTCCAGCCTTCGGATGTACGCTGTATCTGTATTAAACAACAAAAACTGGTTTTGATTTCTGGAGTTTCAGGAACTAAAGTTTTAGCACTACCCACTACAGAAGCTGCATGACCAATAATTAGTATATCTTCAGAAAAGCTCTCGATTAAATATTTAGTAGTCATACTAACTCGTTGATTAAGTTGTGTTTCTGTTTCGGGATATTGGGGAATAACAGCGGATTTGTAACTATTGTCTATACGTGAATAACTTTGTGCTAAAATTTCCAGAGGGAGTGTTTCTGGTTGGGAAGACATCCAGTCAGGATTTAGCCACTCACTTAAACCTGCTTCTAATTTTAGGGGTAAATCCAGGATATCAGCAACAATATGAGCAGTTTGTACTGTACGTAAAAAGGGAGAAGCGAAAATATGGGCTATTGTAGCTGATTTTAGCTTTCTCCCGAGTTGTTGAGCTTGGATTTCTCCTTCTAAAGCTAAAGGAGGATCATAAGGTCTCTGGGCTTGATTAAACCAGTTTAAATCGATAAAGTCAAGGCGACTACCGTGTCTAGCAATCCAAATGGTTTGGCTCATGTAAATAAATCTCAAAAAACTTTACAAATGTTAATGAATTGATGTACTATTGTAAAGGTAGAGTTAATAAGTAAGTTTTTCGCTGAAATCAAGTCGATTTGGGTAAAAATACTTATCACTCATTATACCAGTAGTCAATATAGCAAAAATTGAATTCAAAGTTTGATTAACTAATTAAGCTGATATTAGCTCCTATCTCAATATCCTCACACTTACTGTGTTCTATTAGGAGGAATAGACTCCCCATTATGAAAACTGCTCAAAACGCAACTGACTCAGTTCGAGCTTACCTCAAAGAAATCGGTCGAGTTCCCCTGTTAACTCACGAAGAGGAAATTATTTACGCTAAACAAGTACAACGGTTAGTGGAATTAGAAAAATGCCAAGAAGAATTAGAAGCAAAAAGCCAAAAAACTATCTCAGAAGCCGAATGGGCAGAAGCTGCTAACATTAGCGTTCGCCAATTACGCCAAGAAATTTATGCAGGAGAAACAGCTAAACGTAAAATGATTGAAGCTAATCTACGTTTAGTTGTCTCTGTAGCCAAAAAGTATCTCAAGCGTAACTTAGACTTACTAGATTTAATCCAAGAAGGAACAATCGGAATGCAGCGAGGAGTAGAAAAATTTGACCCCACTAAAGGGTATAGATTTTCTACCTACGCTTACTGGTGGATACGTCAAGCTATCACTAGAGCGATCGCCGAAAAAAGTCGCACGATTCGTTTACCTATACATATAACCGAAAAACTCAATAAAATCAAGAAAGCACAAAGACAAATAGCTCAAGAAAAAGGTCGCTCAGCAACCATCACTGAGTTAGCCGAAGAGTTAGAATTAACTCCTAAACAGGTGCGAGAATACCTAGAAAGAGCACGTCAACCTCTCTCCCTCGATTTACGCGTAGGAGATAATAACGATACAGAATTAGGAGAATTGTTAGAAGATAGCGGACAATCACCCGAAGATTTTGCCAATTATGCGTCTCTCCAGTTCGATTTAGAACGATTGATGTCTGATTTAACACCACAACAAAAAGAGGTAATTAGTCTCCGTTTTGGTTTAACAGATGGTAAACCCCTAACATTATCTAAAATTGGTGTACAGTTAAACATCTCTCGTGAAAGAGTTCGTCAAATTGAACGAGAAGCTTTAGCTAAATTAAGGAAGCGTAAAGCTGATATGAGTGAATATATCGCTAGTTAAATTTAACTAATCCCCTCAGTTAGGGGATTTTTTCTGTCTATCAATTAAAATTATGGATAATTATTGGCAACTTCTTTTAGAATTGACCTTAGGCGTAACACTGAGTGCAGCGGCTGGATTTCGCGTCTTTGTCCCTCCTTTAATTCTCAGTCTAGGAGCACTGTTTGGTAATATTCAACTTAGTGATGATTTTCAATGGGTTAGCTCTCCTGAAGCGGTGATTTTATTAGCTATAGCTACCGTTGTAGAAATAATGGCTTATTATATACCAGTAGTAGATAACCTATTAGATACGGTACAAATTCCCCTAGCCTTAGTAATTGGAACTTTGTTAACCGCTAATAGTTTAGGGGATTTAGACCCAGTGGCGCAATGGACTATAGCTGTAATCGCAGGTGGTGGAGCTTCTAGCGCTATAGCGGGTATCAATGGAGCAGGTCGTGTTGCTTTAACTGGATTAACGGGAGGATTAGCTAATTTTTTACTAGCTACCCTAGAAGCAATTAGCGCCACTGTTTTAGCCTTAATAGTGGTAGTTGTGCCGATTTTAGCTCCTTTTGCTTTATTATTAGTAATAAGTTTAGTTGTATATATCCTGTTAAACTTTGCCAAAATCAAAGCCAAATTATTCTCCAAAAATGAGCCAAAAGGTAAAGAAACAACTTAAGATAGCAATAATAGGCGACGTCCATGACCAATGGGAAACAGAAGACGAAATAGCCCTAGATTATCTAGGGGTAGATTTAGTTTTATTTGTCGGAGATTTTGGTAACGAAGTAGTCCCATTAGTTAAGAAAATAGCCGCGTTGCCATTACCCAAAGCAGTGATTTTAGGGAATCATGACGCTTGGTACACAGCATCAGACTGGGGAAGAAAAAAAAGTCCTTATGATCATAGTAAAGAAGACAGAGTACAACAACAGTTAGACTTATTAGGAGAGAGTCATGTTGGTTACGGTCAAAAAGATTTTCCCGAGTTTAACTTGTCTGTAGTAGGAAGTCGTCCTTTTAGTTGGGGAGGACCAACTTGGAAAAATAGCGAATTTTATCAAGAACGTTACGGAGTGACTAACTTTACCGAATCTACCCAAAAGATAGTCACAGCAGCCAAACAAACCCAAGGCGATCGCCTAATTATCTTAGCCCATAATGGACCATTCGGATTAGGAGATCAACCAGAAGATTCCTGTGGTAAAGATTGGCATCCCCTAGGTGGGGACTTTGGCGATCCAGATTTAACAGAGGCGATCGCGCAAATAAAAGGTATGGGTAAAGAAGTGTTATTAGTAACCTTTGGACATATGCACCATCGTTTACGTCATACTCAATCAAGATCACGTCAAGCTATCAATAAAAGTCTAGATGGAACAATTTATTTTAATTCTGCTTGTGTTCCGAGAATTAAACAGACAGAAAGTGGTAAATTGCGCAATTTTTCCCTAGTTTATCTAGAAAATTATCAAATTAGCCAAATTAGTTTAGTTTGGTTAGGGGAAAAATATCAATTAATTTCTGAGCAAATATTTTATAATATTCAGAAATAATCACTATTGCAGAAAAAACCAAAATGTTGTAAATTGATCGAGACAAAAGTTAAGATCTTAACGGTGTGGTGTCATAGGAAAAATTTATGAGTAATACTAAAGAAACAGACTGGGAACTTTTCCAAGAAGGGTCATTTGTTGTTATTGAAGGTACAAATGGAGACGACCTCCTCACAGGAGGTGAAGGTAATGACTCCATTAGAGGTTTAGGTGGTAACGATACTCTTCTTGGTCTAGGTGGAGATGATATCCTCGAAGGTGGAACAGGTGACGATAGTTTAGAGGGTGGAGAAGGAGACGATACCCTAGACGGTGGTCCTGGCAATGATACCATGATTGGTGGACCAGGAGACGATACTTATCTAGTGAGAAGCTCTAACGATATCATCATAGAGCAACCTAATCAAGGGCTAGATACAGTCCTAGCTTTTGTTGATTACACTTTACCTGACAACGTCGAAAACATTGAGTTACAAGGTCGCGACAATCTCTCGGCTACGGGTAACGACTTAGACAACAGAATTCTTGGTAACAGAGGTGATAACTTCCTCTCAGGTGAAGGAGGAAACGACACTCTCATCGGTGGAGGGGGAGATGATACCCTAGACGGTGGGCCTGATGCTGATACCATGATTGGTGGACCAGGAGATGACACCTATATAGTCAGAAATACTGAAGATAGTATCATAGAGCAAGAGAACGCAGGGATAGATAATGTTATCGCCTTTGTTTCCTATACTTTACCTGAAAACGTCGAGAACTTGAGCCTAGAGGGAGATCAAAATATTGATGGGACAGGTAACGATCTAGACAATATCATCAATGGTAATAGAGGGAACAACCTACTCATAGGAAATGGAGGTAACGATACCCTCAGAGGTGGAGTAGGAGACGATACCCTCAATGGGGTAGAAGGTACAAACCTGTTAATTGGTGGAGCAGGAAATGATACTTATGTGCTTTCGAGTCGTCGAGATAGAATTGTTCAAGTCAGGGGTAATAGAAACGATCGCAACACTGTTATAGCACCATTTAGTTACATACTAGGAGACAATCTACATAACCTAACCCTAGAAGGAGATGACAATCTCAGAGGTGTAGGTAATGAACTAGATAACTTAATCGTAGGTAACGACGGTAACAACCTGTTAGTAGGTCGAGACGGAAATGATACTCTCATCGGTGGGGAGGGTAATAACACTCTCAACGGTGGACCTGGTGTAGATAGTATGATAGGAGGATCGGGAAATAACGTTTACTTTGTAGATGATCCCGAAGATATAGTTGTCAAACTATCACCCACAGGAACAGATCAAGTTCGTACCACCGTAGATTATACCCTACCTGAGAATGTCCAAAGATTAAGCATCATTAGTGACGATGATGTAGTAGGAATAGGCAACGATTTAGATAACTTTATCGTAGGGGGAGCAGGGAATAACCTACTTATTGGAGGAGAAGGAAGTGACACTCTCATCGGTGGAGATGGTGACGATACCTTAGATGGTGGTGGTCCTGTTCCTGATACCATCATCAATGAACCAGATGATGATGATAGTTTAAGTATCTCTAATGAAGAAGAGGTAAACGAAGGAGGTGAGACTCCTGACCAAGGAGAAGGAGGTGAGACTCCTGACCAAGGAGATGATGACGATACTTCTAACGGTGGAGATGGCGTTACTCGGGGTAACCGTTTAGTTGGAGGAAGAGGTAATAATACTTACATTGTCCGTAGTGAACTAGACGAAGTAATCGAACGTAGTACTGACCCCAATGAAATCGATACGGTAGAATCATTTATAGACTATACTCTCGGAGATAATCTCGAAAACCTGACATTACTAGGACAAGCGATTAACGGTACAGGTAACGCAGCTAATAACGTAATTATTGGTAATAGTCGAGATAACTTCCTCCAGGGTTTAGGAGGAGACGATAGCTTACAGGGTGGAGAAGGAAACGATACCCTCGATGGTGGAGAAGGTACAAATACCCTCAGAGGTGGACCTGGGGATGATACCTATATCATCAATAATTCTGAAGATGTAATCATCGAAAACAGAGATGAAGGAACTGATACAGTAATCACCACTGTTCCTTATACACTTCCTCGTAACGTAGAAAATATTATCTATGAAGGTGAAGGACCAACCACTTTAGTTGGTAATGATAATGATAACGAAATCACAGGAGGAGAAGGTAACGACTTACTCGAAGGTGGTGGTGGTGATGATACCCTCATCGGTGGAGCAGGAGATGATACCCTTGACGGTGGTTTAGGTGCAGATGTGATGATCGCTGCATCAGGTAGCAATACTTTTGTGGTTAACAGAACCGACGATGTAGTCATCAAAGAAAGTGCAGCCCCTGGGGAAATCGATACCATCATCAGTTCAGTTAGTTATGACATAGTTGAGAACGTCAATAACATCATCTTGACAGGAGACAGAAATCTCAACAGTGTGGGTAACAGTCTCAACAACGTCATGACAGGAAACGATGGGGATAACCTTCTAGAAGGGGGAGAAGGTAACGATACCCTTATTGGTGGAGAGGGTAATGATACCCTAGACGGTGGACCTGGTGCAGATGTCATGGAAGGTGGTCCTGGAGACGATACCTATATTGTCGATAACCCACAAGACCGAGTGGTAGAACTTCCCGACGAAGGAACAGACACAGTGATATCTTCTGTTGACTATGTTTTACCCGCTAACGTAGAAAATCTCACCCTGACAGGTAATGCTAGCCGAGGTACAGGTAATGATTTAGACAACGAAATTATCGGTAATGAAAATGACAACAACCTGATTGGGGGTGCAGGGAATGATACTCTTGACGGTGTTGCAGGTACTAACCGTCTTGAAGGTGGTCCTGGAGATGACACCTATATTATTCGTAGTACAGAAGACACGATCGTGGAAGCTCCTAATGGTGGAACAGATACGGTTATTTCCTTTGTTGACTATGTACTCAGCGATAACTTAGAAAACTTAACTTTAGAAGGGGAAGAAGCTGTTAATGGTACAGGTAACGCCCTAGATAACGTCATTACAGGGAATGCTAATAATAACCTGTTGATTGGTGGACCGGGTAACGATACTCTGATTGGGGGAGAAGGAGATGATACCCTAGATGGTACTGTACCTGAAGGAGAAACACCAGGAATCGATAGCTTAGTAGGTGGTCCTGGAAATGATACCTATCTCATTGACCATGAGGGAGACGTGGTAGTTGAAGAACGAGATGGTGGTATTGATACGATCTTTTCTTCTGTACCCTATGATTTACCACGCAACGTAGAAAATATCATTTTTACTGCTTCAGTGGGTGATATTGAAGTAACAGGTAACTCAGCTGATAACAGAATAGTTACTATAGATGGTAACAACCTTTTAAGAGGTTTAGAAGGAGACGATACCCTAGAGGGTGGCGAAGGTAACGATACCCTAGACGGTGGACCTGGAGCTGATTTAATGATTGGTGGTCCTGGTAGTGATACCTACATCGTTGATAACGAAAACGATCAAATCATAGAAGAGCCTAAAGGTCCCGACAGCGAAGACGTTGATGAGGTATTGGCTTCCGTTAGCTATCGACTTCCAGATAACGTCAATAATATTACCCTGACTGGTCGAGCCAACATCGACGCTACTGGTAACAATCTCGATAACGTTCTCACTGGTAATAGCGGTAATAATCGTCTCGATGGTGGACCAGGTGCAGATACCATGATAGGTGGTCCTGGTGGTGATAATACCTATGTTGTGGATAACGAAGGTGACGAAGTCATCGAAAGTAGTAGCAATAATGTTAGTACAGTTGAATCTTCTATCGACTATACCCTAGGGGATAATCTCAGAAACCTCATACTCACTGGCAACAATAATATTAGCGGTACAGGTAACCGACTAGACAACCAAATTACTGGTAACCAAGCCAATAACGTTCTTACAGGAGGTGCAGGTAACGACACCCTTGATGGTGGAGCAGGTGCAGATACCATGATAGGTGGTCCTGGTGATGATACCTATATTGTGGATAATTCCAATGATGTTATTATCGAAGAACCAGGGGAAGGAACTGATATTGTTCTGGCTTCAGCTAGTTATACTCTACCCGCTAACGTAGAAAACCTTACCTTAACTGGCAACGGTGCAATCGATGGTACAGGTAATGATCTAGATAACGTGATCATTGGTAATGATAACGCTAATACCCTCGAAGGTGGTGATGGGGATGACACCTTGATTGGTGGTCTCGGTAATGACAGTTTAGTAGGAGGTCCAGGAAACGATCGCCTGATTGGTGGAGCTGGTCAAGACACCTTGGTTGGTGGTCCTGGTGAGGATGTTTTTGTGTACGAATCTCCCGACCAAGGACCTGACTTAATCGTTGGTTATGTACCTAATGATGATACAATCGAAGTGTCTGCCCGAGGTTTTGGCGGTGGTTTAGAAGCAGGACGTACTCTGTCTGCTAATCAGTTTACTATAGGCTCTAGTGCAACTACCAGAGAACAACGCTTTATCTATCAGCAAGAAGGTAATCGCAACGTTCTCTTCTACGATCCCGATGGTAGTGGTCCATTACCACAGGTTCGCTTACTAGAGATGAGTGGACGTGTTGACTTAACTAACAACGATATTGTCATAGTCTAATTACTCAACAAATATCAACTAAAAGGGGGTAGCCAAAACTACCCCTTTTTTGTTATGATTTATTCCTGTCTGGAGAGATGGCAGAGTGGTCGATTGCGTCCGACTTGAAATCGGATGAAGCGCAAGCTTCCGGGAGTTCGAATCTCCCTCTCTCCGTTACTACTAATTAGGGCTTTCCTCAATCACCTTGTCGATGAGACCATAAGCTTTAGCCTCTTCGGCTGACATGAAGAAATCACGATCTGTATCCCTTTCGATTTTTTCTAAGGGTTGACCAGTATGATGACTCATCATTTGATTAAGTTCATCACGAATACGTAAAATCTCATTAGCTTCGATTTCAATATCTGTTGCTTGTCTTCTTCCTTGTATTCCACCTAGGGGTTGGTGAATCATAATCCGAGAATGGGGTAAAGCTAAACGTTTTCCTGGTGCACCTGCAGCTAATAAGAAAGCCCCCATAGAAGCAGCTAAACCTACACAAATAGTCACTACTTCTGACTTGATGTACTGCATCGTATCATAGATAGCTAGACCTGCGGTTACCGAACCTCCAGGAGAGTTGATATAAAGATAAATTGGTTTACCGGGATCTTCAGAATCTAGATACAACATCACCGAGATAATCTGGTTAGCTAAACCGTCATTAACACCTCTACCTAGAAAGATAATTCTTTCTCGATATAAACGGTTATATAAATCAATCCAGTCACTATAGGGTTGACCGGGTAAACGATAGGGAACTTTGGGAACACCAATAGGCATATTAACAACTTAAGTAAGTGAAGGTACAGGGGTAGGTAAGTCTTTACGACTAGTCAAAATCTTATCAATCAAGCCATATTCTTTAGCTTGTTCAGGATTCATGTATAACATTCTGTCAGTATCTCGCTCAATTTTTTCTAAGGGTTGACCAGTATTTTGAGCAAACATTTCTAGCATCATCTGACGATTAGCGAGAACTTCTTTAGCACGGATTTGAATATCTGTTGCTTGTCCTTGAGCACCTTGACGGGCTTGATGTAAGATTATAGTCGCATGGGGTAAGCTGGCTCGACAACCTTTTGAACCAGAAGCTAAAATCATTGCCGCAGTACCCATAGCTTGTCCAATACAGATAGTATGTACAGGGGGCTTAATGTATTTAAGGGTGTCATAAATAGCAAAAGCCTCTGTTTCAAAACCAATAGCTTCTCCTCCATACCAAGAAGTACCAGTGGAATTGATATACATATAGATTGGTTTGTCGGGATCTTCAAACTGAAGATAAAGTAATTGAGCGATAATCAACTCAGTAACATCTATCCCAATCTGATCCTTATACTCATCAGGAGAAATCAGAGGTAACCCCAGATAAACGATCCTTTCCTTTAATAGTAAAGAAGGTAAATCTGGTGGAGGGGTTCGATAAGAAGCATCCCCTGTATAGGGAGCTTGTACAGCTTGAATCGGTGAATCCATCATCAATAAATTAAGTCGTAACTCTTATTTGATTGTGACACATTTAACCAGATTTAGATTGAGAAGGTAAAATCGCTACGAGAATTACGGCAAAAAAATTAAAAATACCCCCCAAGAAAAACCATAACCAAAAATCTCTGTTCTTTTGTACAGCTATAGAACCACATAACCAACCAACAAAAAGACCCAAGGGGTTAGCAACCAGAGCGATACAGGCAAATACCCCCATTACGGTTCTGATGGTAATCAATGATGGATCTGTAGTTTGGACATTTACAGGAGTCACAGGGTTAGTTTTGACTACTGGTTGGACATTTTCTTTGACATATTGTGGACTGACAGCAGGTGAGGGACTGGATTTAGGTTTGATGTACAATGGTTTAATCTGATTAACTTCGGGGTTTAAATCGGCTAAAACCTCTTCTACAGATTGATAACGCTTTTTAGTCGCCTGTTGTACTAACTTATCTAAAATCTTGGCTAAATCATGGCTAATAGGATTATTCTTAGCTAGATAATCTCGCCAAACCCAATCATTTTCCGTAGTGCTAAACAAATCAAAAGGGTTAACGTTGGTCAATAAATGTAAACAGGTTACCCCTAAACTATATAAATCACTACTGAATCTGGATTCACCCCGCATTTGTTCTGGTGCTGCGTATTCGGCTGTACCAACAATGCAAGAATGATTATATCTGACATTGGGTTTAAACTCCTTAGAAGCACCAAAATCCACCAAAACCAACTTGTTATCTATTGCACGTCTGATGATGTTTTCTGGTTTAATATCTCTGTGGATGACTTGTTGAGAGTGAATAAATTGCAAAATTGACAAAATATCCGCTAAAAAAGCGCGTATTTCCTGCTCATTAAAAACCCCTTTACTCTCTAACTCCTGAGCTAAATTTTGACCTTCGATATATTCTTGGACTAGATATTGTCTCCCTTCATGGTTACAATAGGATAATAACTCGGGGATTTGGGGATGATCTCCTAATTCGTCCAGACGATGAGCCTCTCTTTTAAACAATTCAGAGGCTTTGGCGATATATTCTGGCTCTTGACTATCGGGAAGAGATTGCTTAATTATACAATAAGGTTTAGAGGGTTTAGCTTGATCAGTAGCTAAAAAAGTTTTACCAAACCCACCCTGTCCTATAATTTTAACCCCACGATAACGATCTTGTAGTAAAAGCTTTGAACCACATTTTTGACAAAATTTAGCCTCAGGGGGGTTTTTAGCGAGACATTCTGGTACAAGACATAGACTCATGGCTAATTGTGAGAGGGGAGATATATTAATATTATATCTTTGTTAATTTGTGTAAGCGGGGAAGAACTTATTAACCACGATCGCCAAAGGTATCATCGGTAACATCGGAATCAAGCAAATCAACCATTGGTTTAAATTCAAGGGAACGGTTTTAAACAAGGTATTGAGTAAGGGAACTTGACTAAACAAAATCTGTAAGGCGATCGCCCCGACAATACCCAAAATCATCGCGGAAGCATTACCTTTAGGAGTAGCTATACCGCGCAACTTATGAACTAAATCCACACCAAGTTGACTAATACTGAGTAGATAGACGATTCTCGCTGCTACTAAAGCTTGAATAGCCATAGTTCTAGCTAAATCCAAATTACCAGTACTAATTCTAATCCATTCAAAAATCCCAAAAATCAAGATCCAATTAAACACAGAAATCGCTAAAACCCTTTTAACCAGATTACCCGATAATAAAGGTTCATTAGGATTGCGGGGGGGGTGCTTCATTAAACCTAGTGAAGAGGGTTCAAAAGCCAAAGGAACGGTCATAGTCACCGAATTAATCATATTTAACCACAATACCTGTAAAGATAAAATGGGTAAATCTCTAGCTAATAAAGCACTAATCAAAATAGTCATGGATTCTCCACCGTTAACAGGTAAGAGAAAAGAAATAGCTTTTTGCAGGTTTTGATAAACCGTTCGTCCTTCTTCTACAGCAGCTTTAATAGAAGCAAAATTATCATCAGTCAACAACATATCAGCCGATTCTCTAGCTACGTCTGTACCCGCTTTTCCCATAGCAATACCGATATCAGCTTGTTTTAAAGCCGGTGCATCGTTGACCCCATCTCCCGTCATCGCCACGACTTCCCCTTTTAATTGGAGGATTTCTACTAATTGTAATTTCTGTTCGGGGGCGACTCTAGCAAAAACTACACCATCAACTACCGCCTCATTTTGTTGCTGATGATCCATTTTAGCGATTTGTACTCCTTCAAAAGCTAATAACTCGCCATTTTTCTGTATTCCCAAACGTTCAGCGATCGCTTTAGCCGTAGTCACATGGTCACCTGTAATCATTTTTACTTGAATACCCGCTTGTTGACAAGCCCTAACCGCGGCGATCGCTTCTGGGCGTGGTGGATCAATCATTCCCTGTAACCCTAGAAAAATCAAATTATCCTCTAAATCATCATGATCTAAGGAATGTTGATGAGAATTAGCTACTTTTCTGGCTAAAGCTAAGACACGTAAACCCTGAGAAGCCATTGCTTCTACCTCTTGATTAATCGATTGAGGATTGATAGGCATAATTTGACCTTCTGAGTCAAAAGTCTGCTGACAACGTGCTAGAATCCTTTCTACTGAGCCTTTGACGTAGATTAAACGGGGGGTATCCTCATGAGGTTGACTAGCATCGTGTAAAGTAGCCATATATTGAAACTCAGATTCAAAGGGAATAGAGTCTAAACGAGGTAAAGAATTATTAACAAAAGACTGAGTTAAACCCGCTTTATCAGCTACGGTAATTAAAGCACCTTCTGTAGGGTCTCCTACTACCTGCCAATAGTTACTTTTTTTCTCTAAGTGAGAGTCATTGCATAATAAACCTGCGATTAAACATTCTTTCAAGCTAAAATTTAAATCAGATACAATCTGATCAGATTCTGGAGAGATAATCTCACCCTCGGGACTGTAACCACTTCCTGTCACATTGTATCTTTGACCTCCTGTATAAATAGCTTGTACAGTCATTTGATTTTCGGTGAGAGTACCTGTTTTATCCGAACAGATAACCGTTGCACTGCCAAGGGTTTCTACTGCAGGTAATTTTCGTACAATAGCGTTACGAGTAGCCATACGATTAACCCCAATCGCCAAAGTAATAGTAACTACCGCGGGTAATCCTTCGGGAATCGCACTCACTGCTAAAGCTACAGCAGCTTCAAACATCTCTACATAGTCTTGACCACGTCCTATCCCTATAGATAAGGTTAAAGTAGCTAAGGCTAAAATTATATAGAGTAGAGTTTTGCTGAATTTAGCAAATTTACGAGTTAGGGGAGTAGTTAAATTAACTCGTTTTGACATTGACTGAGAAATTTTACCTACTTCTGTATTACTTGCGGTAGCAACTACGATACCTTTAGCTTGTCCAAAAGTGACAAAAGTCCCTCCATAACCCATATTAGTACGTTCTGCTAAGGGTATATCTCCATCGAGTAATTCTGTGGTTTTATTGACTGGTAATGATTCTCCCGTTAAAGCAGATTCGTCAACCTGTAGATTGCGAATATTGGTTAATCTCACGTCTGCGGGTATTTTATCTCCCGAGGTTAAGATGACTATATCCCCTGGTACTAAATCTCCTGAAGGAATGCGGATTTTTTGACCATCTCGTATGGTAATCGCTTCGGTGGTAACTGCTTTAGCTAAAGAGGCGATCGCACTTTCTGCTTTTGATTCTTGCACAAATCCAATTACCGCGTTGATAACCGTTACACCCCAAATTACCCCAGCATTAGTCCATGATCCTAAAAAGGCTTTAATCGTTCCTGCAATCAGCAGAATATATAATAATGGTTGATTGAATTGTAATAAGAATCTTAACCAAGCAGGTTTTCCTGGTTTGACTTCTAATTCATTCCTTCCGTATTGTTCATAGCGTTTGGCTACTTCTTCTGGACTTAAACCCGTATCTAGATTAGTCTTAAATAATTGACATATTTCTCTATCCGTAATTTCGTGATAGCTGTTGTCCTTTATTTGATTCATGATTTGGCATTATTTCCATCTCTCTTTTTCTATCTTAATAGTGCAATTAGATAAATTTGCTGTTATAATGATAAGTGACCTGGACCCATGGGATTGTAACGCCTAAACCTTGTCAGGACCGGAAGGTAGCAGCAATACGGGATGCTTATGATACGCGTGGAATCCGGGTCTTTTATTGTTTGAGATTAGCTTTAGCGTTACGTCTAAGCATATCTGGTTTAATTCTGCGTAACGAAGAACTTCTAAAGCGATCGTCCCATTCTGTCTCAGTAATCTCGGCTAATTCGGTTAGTTTTGGCGCTATATTTTCAGGATAGGGAAAAAAATCTTCACAATCCGTTACTTTAGCAAATCTTTGATTCCAAGGACAAACATCTTGACAAATATCACAACCCGCTACCCAACCTTGTAAATTTTCGGCGATGGTTGTAGGTAATTCTGGTGCACGATTTTCGATGGTATGATAAGCTAAACAGAGATTAGCATCCACCACAAAAGGTTGAGTAATCGCTTGAGTAGGACAAGCTTCTAGACAACGGGTACAACTTCCACAATGTTGAGTATGGGGTTGATCTGCTTCTAAGGGAATATTAACTAAAATTTCTCCTAAAAATACCCAACTGCCATAATTTCTAGTAATTAAATTGCCATTTTTAGCTATCCATCCTAAACCGGCTTGTTGTGACCAGACTTTCTCTAATATTGGTCCTGTATCTACATAATAGCGAGTTTTAATATCTTCTCCTTGACTTGATAACCAAGAAGATATTTGTTTTAATTTCTTACTAAGAACTTTATGATAGTCTCTCCCCCAAGCATAACGAGAGATTTTAGCGTATTCTGCTCCTTCGGGATGTTCAAAGGGGGTATAATAATTTAAGACAACACAGATAACTGATTGTACTTCAGGGAAACAGGCGCGAATATCTTGACGTTTGGGATTACTCATCCAAGTTAGATCGCCATGATACCCTAAATTTAACCAAGTCTCCAGGTGAAAGATAGCTTCAGTATTAAGATCATCTACTGTCGCTATCCCCACTTGGTGAAACCCTACTGAGAGAATTTTAGCCTTTATTTGTTCAGCATTGGGGTAAGTCATGAGGTTAAAGCTGATTTACGGGCTAATTGTTTAAAGTCTTTAATTGCTTGCCAATATTTGGTATCTCCTACCCTACTAACATCATTATGACCTGCTCCTGGTACAATTAATAACTGTTTGGGTGGGTTAGCGATAGCGTATAACTTTTTACTCATCTCTACAGGTATCAGGTTATCATTACTACCATGGATAAATAAGAGAGGCATTTTCAGTAAGGGGACTTTACTAAGAGAATCAAAACGCTGATTAATCAAAATTCGAGTAGGAAAGAAACTATATAAACCACCATGATAATTAGCCACTTCTAGTATAGAAGTAAAAGAACTTTCGCTGATTAATCCCGCCATTTGGGGTTGACGTACACCTAAATCAATGGCGATCGCCCCTCCTAAAGAATGTCCATAAACAAAGATTTGTCCCGGTTGTAACCCTCTATCTTTAACTAAATAATCCCAGGCTATTTGTGCATCTTGATAAACGGTAGCTTCTCTAGGAAAATTACCTTGACTTAAACCATAACGGCGATAATCAAGTAATAAGATCGAAAACCCTAAATTATAAAATTTGACAGCTAAGTCTAGATTACCACTAATATTAGAACCATTGCCATGGAGATATAATAAAACATCCTTACTAGACTCATTAGGTAACCACCAAGCGTGAATCTTTTCGGTTTCTCCCTGTTGATTAGTAGCAGATAACCAGATATCCTCATAGGGTAAACCTAATTCAGCTGGTGTTGCTTCAATCATAGCTGTAGGAAGGAAAATCAAGCGATTTTGCCAACGAAACAGAGCTAGACACAACAAAATATAGATAAGATAAACTATACTAAGCAGAATGATTAGATATTTTAGCCACATAAGATTAAAAACAGGTTAATTTTAAGGATAACATTTTACTATTTTTGGACATGGAAACAGAAAAAAAAACTCAAATAAATTTTATTCAAGAAATAATTCAACATGAAGGCATAGAAACAAAAATTGTCGAAGCTATCTCAGAAATAGGACTACCTTTTCAAAGCTTCTTACAAGCATCTCCAACAAGTAGAGAACAAGTACAACTATTAGTTAGGTTAGCTCACAGTCATAATTTTAGTCTCTATCCTATCTCACGTGGTCGCAATTTGGGTTATGGTTTTAACTTTCCCTGCAATCAAGAACAGGTAGTAGTAGATTTAGCTTATTTTAAGCAAATTGGCGATTATGACGCAGAATTAGGAGAAGTCAGAATTGAAACAGGAGTAACTCAAGAACAATTGTACTTGTTTCTCCAAGATAAACCATATTTAATGGATTCTACAGGAGCAGGGCCATTAGCTAGTGTACTAGGTAATGCTCTCGATGGAGGAATTGGTTATTCTCCCTATGGAGCGAAAAGATACGCTATTTTTGATCTAGAGGTAGTTTTAGCCAATGGTGAAATTATTTATACTGGTCATCCTTTTGCCATTGGTCCATCTTTAACACCTTTGTTTGTCCAGGGTAATTTTGGCATTGTTTTATCTGGTAAACTGAGGTTATTTCCTCAACCAGAATGTTTACTAGGATTAATTATTCAAGTTAAAGGGAAAGAGACACTCCCTGAAGTCTTAACAGGGTTAAAAAGCTTAAAAATTAATGGGGAAGTGAAAAATATCATTCACTTTGGTAACCCTATGCGTATATTTATGTCTTCTGTATCTTTGGAAAACCCGAGATATGCTTCTTTATTAGCCAAAGATTTAATTAGCGAAACAGATATTCCCTCTCAAGATTATTGGACGGGATTTGGTGCACTTATAGGCGATCGCGATATGATTAAGGTCTATCGTCGTAAAATCCAGAAAACCATCGGTAAATTAGCCAAAATTACCTTAATGGATGAAGGGAAAATTAGGTTATTACGTCGTTTTATTGCACCCTTTAGCCCTGGATTAGAAGATAAATTAGCGGGAGTAGAACAATTAATCAAGTTGCAATCTGGTTACCCAATCGCTAAACCTTGGGAAAATGTCCGTTGGCGTTATCAAAGCATCGAAGCAACGGGTATTATTTGGGTGGGAGTACTTATACCTAATAAACCAGAGGTAATTAACAATTTTTATCGAGAGTTAGAGATAATTTTTAATGAAGCTAAATTAGAATTACCTGTGACTCTATCTTTATTTGAACCTCAATCTCTAGTAGGAATCATCACCATATTTTACTCTCGTTTAGAGAAAGAATCCCTGCAAAAAGCCCATAATGTCTATGGAGAGGTTTTAAAAATGGTAGCAAGACAAGGATTAAGTCTGTATAGACAAGCAATTTTACCCGAATATACAGGAATTCCTCCAGAAAAACTCGCTTTTCTACAACAGATTAAAGCAGGAGTAGATAGTCAAGGAATTATCGCCCCAGGTAAATACGGAATTATTGCATAAGGAGTCAAAATGAGCAACTTCACACGTCAAGAATATGACAGTAGGGGAGCAATAGCTGTACCAAGCGATCCCTGCGGTATCGCTAGAATTGAACAGAGTTTACCAGAATTATACGAGTTAACTTTAAGTATTACGTCGGTGGGTACGGGCTTAAATTCTCATCCAGATTTTGCCGTCAAAGCAGCAGAGGCGTACTGCGTAGCAGCGAGTCAGGGTAATTTTGAACTAAACGTCTTTAAACCCGTAATTATCCACAACTTTTTACACTCTGTGGAATTATTACGAGATGCTTGTAGATGTTTTACTGATTATCTAGTAGTAGGAATTGAGGTTAATGAGACCAAAATTAACGAATTTCTCAATAATTCCCTGATGTTAGTAACAGCCCTTAATCCCCATATTGGTTACGATCGCTCGGCTCAAATCGCCAAAAAAGCCTATCAGGAGGGTAAAACCCTCAAACAAGCAGGAATAGAGTTAGGTTTTCTTACCGAGGCTGAATTTGATCATTGGGTGCGCCCTGAAAAAATGATTAAAAATATCTAAACCTGAACTACTCTAATCCTTGTTCTAGATTAAGGTTAAAGAGTAGTTGAGTAAATGAACTTATGCACAACCCTAAATCTTTACGAGTTTTTGGACAACCTGCCGAAAAGGGTAGATGGTTCTATGTTGTACTAGGACTACTGTTACTACTGTGTTTGGGCACGGTTTACTCTTGGAGTATCTTTCGTAAACCCCTAGAGGATTTATTTCAAATCAGCGCCACAGAGAGTCTTTTACCTTTTACGGTATTTTTAGTTTTATACTCTATGTTAATGCCTGTAGCAGGGTTTTATATTCAAAAGTTTGGACCAACTAAAATCGCTGCACTAGGAGGAATAGTTATGGGTATTGGCTATATTCTCTCTGGTTTTACTAATAACTTGCTGATGTTGACTATAACCTATGGGGTGATTGGTGGAGCTGGTGTGGGTATTGCTTATGGAGTTCCCCTAGCGGTTTCGGCTAAATGGTTTCCTGAGCGTAAGGGATTGGCTGTAGGTTTGACGGTGATTGGGTTTGGACTTTCTCCTCTGGTAACTGCTCCTCTTTCTACTAAGGCGATCGCTACTTTTGGTCTTCTGCCTACTTTTATTATCCTAGGAGTGAGTTTTATAATCATCATAGTAGCCATATCTACTACTTTAAGACTACCTCCGACTGGTTGGCAACCCCAAGGCTGGAATCCTCCTCTAACTAGCAATACAAACACAACAACACCAAAACAAGCTTGGCATTTTCGGGTATTTTATATTCTCTGGTTTTGTTATGCTTTAGGTACGTTTGCTGGTTTATCAGCTATTGGTATTTCTAGCCCTGTTGCTCAAGAAATCATTAAACTTGATCAAAATACAGCGGCTTTTGCTGTGTCTTTATTCGCAATTTTCAATGGTTTAGGAAGACCTCTATTTGGTTGGTTAACAGATAGACTCAAACCCAAGGGAGCGGCGATTATCGCTTATACTTTAGTCTTAATCGCTTCGATTTTGATGCTCAACGCTCAAGAAGGTCAAAACTTGACTTATTTAGTCGCTTTTAGTTTATTTTGGATGTCTTTAGGAGGATGGCTGGCGATCGCTCCTACTGCAACTATCAGTTTATTTAATCCCGATGACTATGCTAAAAATTATGGGTTAATCTTTACAGCTTATGGTGTAGGTGCTTTATTTGGGACTGTAATCGCTGGTCGCATTCGTGATTTCTTTGGTAGTTATACTTATGCTTTTTACCCTACGATTATTTTAGCTATCATTGGCATTATCGTTGCTCAATTTAATCTTGCTCCTGCTCTAAAAAAGGATCTACCCTCTTGACATCCTTACCAGTAAACGATTGCTTAAACTACTAATAATTTCATGCTTAAGTATATTGACCTTATACTCTAATATAGGGTTTAGAATCAAAATCAGAACATCGTTAACTTTTCAAGGAAACTAGAGATGAAAGTAGAGATTCTCGGTATAGGTTGTAAAAAATGTCACGAATTAGAAGCCAATGCTAAAGAAGCTTTGCAAAAGGCTAATTTAGTAGCTGAAGTTGACCACATTACTGACACGATGGAAATTGTCAAACGAGGAATAATGAAAACCCCCGCTCTAACTATTGATGGTAAAGTAGTCAGTCAAGGTAAAGTGCTAAATTCCGAAGAGATTCAAGAGTTATTAACTACTTAAAAACATTTAAACTCAACCCTAGGGGGCAATTTTTGCCCTCATAATAGCTATTTTTGATAAATTGAGGACAAGATGATGAAAACTTCTATTTTTTGGAAAGAAGAAGGTAAAGCATTATTACTAATAATCGTAACTTTTTTGATTTGTTTTTACCTACCTGTGGAAGCAATCCAAAATAATCAACGGCTAACAAATGCGGTTTGGGAAGCCCTTTATTTAGTACGTTGGTACGCCCAAGAACACGTTTTACTATGTTTAATTCCCGCTTTTTTTATAGCAGGAGCAATAGGTGTTTTTATTTCCCAAGATTCGGTCTTAAAATATTTAGGAGCTAAAGCTAATCCTATTTTAGCTTATGGTGTTGCCTCTATTTCTGGAACAATTTTAGCGGTTTGCTCTTGTACAGTTTTACCTTTATTTGCGGGAATATATAGAATGGGAGCGGGATTAGGTCCGGCGATCGCTTTTCTTTATTCTGGTCCGGCGATTAATATTTTAGCGATTATTTTAACAGCTAAAATTTTAGGTATTAAACTAGGAATCGCTAGAGCAATTGGCGCGATTATTTTTAGTGTAATTATCGGTTTAATCATGGCTTTTATTTTCCGCAAAGAAGAGTTAGAAAAAATCGAAGCACTACAAAATACTGAAGAAATAGAGGTAAATCGTCCTTTATGGCAAAATGCCCTGATTTGTGGAGCAATGGTGATAATTTTGGTCTTAGCTAATTGGGCTAAACCAGATGCTTCTGTGGGGATTTGGTTTACTATTTATAGCTGGAAATGGTTATTAACTGGTTTAGCTTCTTTACTCTTAGCAATAATGCTAGTTTTATGGTTAGAAATTAAACCCTCAAAAATGTTATTAATAGTTGGAGTTGTTGGAGTTTTAGCTTGGCGTTTTCCTACTCAACCGTTAATCCCTTTTGGTATGGGAATTGTCGGCTTATCTTGGTTAACGATGACTACAAAAGGAGAGCCTAGAGAATGGTTTGAGGCTTCTTGGGATTTTGCTAAACAGATTTTTCCTTTGTTATTATTAGGGGTATTAGTGGCGGGATTATTATTAGGAAGACCAGGACATGAGGCTTTAATTCCTTCAGTCTGGATTGCTAATGCTGTGGGTGGTAATTCCCTTTTTGCTAATTTTTTCGCTGCTTTTGCGGGAGCTTTTATGTACTTTGCTACCCTAACGGAAGTACCTATTTTACAAGGTTTAATTGGTAATGGTATGGGTTCAGGACCTGCATTGGCTTTACTATTAGCAGGACCTGCTTTATCTTTACCCAATATGTTAGTAATTAAAAGCGTTATTGGTCTAAAAAAAACAGCTTATTTTGTTGGTTTAGTGGTGTTGATGGCAACTTTTACGGGTTGGATTTATGGATCTTTGGGATTATAATAAGAGGAAAAACCATGACTTTTTAACTTTTTTATTGTTCCAAGTCGGTCATATCTTGCAGTAATTCCCTTAAAGTCAAGGTAACACCACCATCGGGACGAGGTTTTCTATCCCAATTTTGCACAGCTTCTGCTAACTCTGGTTGAGTAAATAAAGTAGTTAGATTCTCCTCAATTTTTTCGTCTTCTTGATATTCTGCTAAGGTAGGACCGATAATATCTTTCCACATTAATTCAATCAGAAGATAGGGCGATCGCTTTTCTACGGATAAGAGAAACCATTCTAGTATATGTAAGATAGTGACAGAGGATTTAACCGAATCAGGGAATAAATAATCACAACCCTGTTTACACTGACAATAAAAATCAATAAAGGTTTGAGAGGCTAAATCAGTATATTTCAACTTCAGGGATTGCATTTTAACGATGAGTTCTTTAGTATTGTTAGTTACGTCCATAAGATTGAGTAAAAATAGATTTGCTCTAATCTTAAGCTAAAAACCCCTAAGTTTTTAACCCAGGGATTCTTGACTAAAGTTACTGCATTTGTTCGAGAGTCTTACCCTTAGTCTCCTTGACTAAAAATAGCACAAAGAAAATAGAAATAGCAGCAGCGGTTGTATATAACCCATAAGCTGCTCCTAATCCTAAAGTTTTTAACAGAGGTGGGAAAGTGGTAGAAACGACAAAATTAGCAACCCACTGCATACCTGCAGCTACAGACAAAGCAGCGGCTCTGATTTTATTATTAAACATTTCCCCTAGTAACACCCAAACCACAGGACCCCAAGAGAAACCGAAACAAAAGACGTAAAGATTAGCAGCTAAAAGGGCTACTATTCCACCTGCACCAGTTAAACTAGGCTCACCGGTAGCGGGATTGATTGGTGCATTAGCAAAAACTGTCGCTAAAGTACCTAGGGTGAAAAACATCCCAATTGAACCCAATAATAACAAGGGTTTACGTCCAAAACGGTCAATAGTAGCGATCGCGATTAAGGTAGTGATAATATTGACTAAACCAGTAATCACGGTAATCAAGAGTGAGTTACTTTCACTGAAGCCAACAGCGCGCCAGAGAATGCTACTGTAGTAGAAAATGACGTTAATACCCACAAATTGTTGTAAGACTGATAAACCAATACCCAGCCAAACGATTGGTAAGAGATTGTTTCTCACGATGAGATCGCCGAAACTAGGTTTATGTTCTTGAGATATGGTCTCTTTAATTTTAGCAACGGTATCCCAAGCGTTTGCACCTTCTATCTTTTGTAATACAGCAGCTGCTTCTTGATCTCTCCCTTGGGCGATTAAATAACGGGGTGATTCAGGAATACGCAGAGCAGCTATACCATAAATGGCAGCAGGAATCATTTCTGACCAAAACATCCAGCGCCAAGCGGTGAGATTGAATAACCAGGGGTTTTGGGCTGAACCAGCTAAAGAAGCGATGACAAAGTTACTCAACAGGGCGACAAAAATCCCCACCACGATCGCCAATTGTTGTAGAGAGCCTAAACGTCCTCGTAATTTAGCAGGTGCTACCTCAGCGATATAAGCAGGAGCAATCACACTAGCTACACCTACTCCTACACCTCCTAAAACTCTCCAGAAGATAAAATCCCAGATTGTCAAGGGTAAACCTGAACCTAGAGCACTCACTAGAAACATCGTGGCTGCTAGAACCATTATTTTCACACGTCCAAAGCGATCGGCTAGAGAACCTGCGATTAACGCTCCTACAGCTGAACCGATTAAAGCTAGGGATACCGATAACCCTGTTAATAAAGGGTTACTTTGAAAGTGATTCTGTAAAGCAGCTACTGCACCGTTAATGACTGCGGTATCAAATCCGAATAAAAAGCCTCCTAGAGCTGCTGTACCTGCAATCAAGACAATAAAGGTCAAATTACTTGAACCCGATTGAGGTAAATGTTTTGCTGAATCGCTCATCTGTTTATTTCCTAATTTCCAAGTTGTAAAGCGCGTAAAGATGCTCCAATCAGTCCTACTCTAGAGTTAACTACGGCGTAGATGGGTATTTTGCTCATGAGTGAACTTAAACGACCTTTGAGGTGAAATGCCTTTAAAAAGTCTCCTTGAGTAATCAAATCCAGATTTTTACCCGTGATTCCTCCTGCTAGATATAAGCCACCGTAGGATAATAGTTTTAAAGCTAAGTTACCTGCTTCGGCTCCATAAGCTTCCATAAATATTTTCATGGTTTGCTGACAGAGATAGTCGCTTTTAGTTTGAGCTGCTTGTGATATTTCTGCTGCTAAATCTACGGTTTTATCGTCTTTTCCTAGTTCTTGTTCCCAATTTTTATAAATCTTGGCTAGTTTTGGTGACTCTAGTTCTCGATTTTGGTCTCGTAAAAACTGGTAAATTATGGTTATACCTTGACCTGAGACTACTCTTTCTACGGAAACTCTCTCTAGTCCGTATTTTTCTTTGATATAGTTTAATAGTTGAAATTCTAGACTAGATCGCGGGGGAAAATCGGCGTGTGATCCTTCACTCCCAAAGACACGATAATTGCCATTTTGATCGGGTATTAAGAAACCTTCCCCTAAACCTGTTCCTGCTCCTAATACGGCTATAGGGGCTTGAGGATCTTGAGGGGCGGCTTGGATTTGATAAAAGTCTTCTGCTTCTAAGCCTAGAATACCATAACCTATGGCTTTAAAATCGTTGATTAATTCTACCTTGTTTATACCTAGTTCTTTTTCTAGGCGATCGCCACTTAAAACCCAACTTAGGTTGGTTAATTCTGAGGTATTATTAACTACTGGTCCTGCTATACCTATACAGGCGTTGACTACTTTGATAGTCGTTTTTGTTTCTTTTTCTACTCCTGTAATAAATTTCTTGATGATTGGTACTAAATCTGAGAATGATTGACTAGGGTAATCTTCCTCAGCTAAAGTTGTTAGTGAGGATTTTGTACATTTACCATTAGTTGTTGTTCCTTCAACCAATCTTAATCGTGTATTTGTACCTCCGATATCTCCAGCTAAAATAGTTGTCATTTGATTTGATTTGTACTTTTGATGACATTTTTCTTTTCTTTTTTATTTTAAGCTATTCTTACTTCTCTACTTTTAATTTTTTAAGCAGTTTTTCACGATTTTCTTAATAAAAATTAATATAACTTTATTAACTTTTTGTTAAAATTAATGCCCCCAAGGGGGCAATTATGGTAAGTTCTCTTAAAGCAGACCTGCGTTAGCGAGTCCTAAAATCATACCTGTACCAAGGATATGACCAAAGCTGACGGTAGCTAATAACTCAGGAAGACCAAAATTACGCCACAAACCAGGTTTAGTCACGGGTAAATCAGGACCAACCCCAGGACGTTTAATCGCAAAACGACCAATAGCGATAGCAAAAGCATTAGTTAAAATCATCACCAGCGCAACGGAAAAATTCCATTCGACGGTTTGGGGAATAGCTGCGATCATCATGTCTGTTTCTTGCTAAACTGTGTTTATGAATCTTTGTGCATTATAAAGATTTGTTGTGAATAAAAAACAAAATTGTTTTAATATTTAACATTGTGAATGCGTTTAATAATCGGTTATGGTAATACTTTAAGAAGTGATGACGCTGTAGGACAAAAAATCGCAGCTGTTGTCGCTGATTGGCAATTACCCGAAGTGCGATCGCTTAGTGTTCATCAATTAACTCCCGAATTAGTTACGGAGATAGCGATAGCCTCGTTAGTTATCTTTGTGGATGTTGCCATAGACAAGACAACAGTAGAAGTAAAAAAAATAGTCCCAGATGTAGCTATACTAGATACTCTAGGACATAGTAGTAATCCCTATACTTTATTATCTTATAGTCAAATTCTCTATAATTATGTTCCCGAAGCTTATTGGATTTTGGTACCCGGGGTTAATTTTGCCTTTGGTGAAGAATTATCTAATCTTACCCAACATGGTATGACAGAAGCTTTAAGAGAAATCGAAAAACTACTCATCTCCTTCTAATAGATTTTCCTTGGATTCTTGCAATTTATCCCAGAGAATCTTAATTCTCTCAAAAGCTTCTATCGGAGAAATTTTACCATTAACTTCTAAACCACAGATAAAGCCAACTTTTTGCGCAAATTCCTGAAGATTAGCGTTCAAAATCAGATTTTCGGGAGTAAATTCACCTTTGTAATTACGGATAGGATAGAGAAAGTTATCTTTATTGGGATCATTATTAACCATAAATTTTTAGAATAGAAGTTAACTCTAAGCAAATTTTAGCGTAACTTAACCTTAATATGAAAATAATCAATATCTTAGCTCAGATCATAATTATGATAATTATATCGAGCTGTGAGCTGATTTCTCCTGATTGTCCCTCCAATTTAACTCTAAAAGCCGAAAATATAGAGGAAATTAAGCGATATAAAGATTGTGAGGCTACTATTTCGGGAATCATCTCTAGTACCTATATCGATCCTGATGGTAAAGTTGTCTTTATCAATGTGGGTAATATTGATTATAAAAAAGCTTTTAATGTTGTCATTTTTAGTTCAGATTTTCCTAAATTTAATTCTCTAGAAAATATAAAGGAATATGAGGGTAACTTTATTCAAGTTTATGGTACAATTAGTACTTATAGAAATAGACCTCAAATTATCGTTAATGATCCTGAACAAATAACTCTACAAGTAAGGTTGTAATGAAATTATGAATCAACAACAGAAAATTTTTCCAGGTGAAGTTTTTGCTAATAATGCTGACTTTGATTTAGGTATTCGTCAATTAATACCTCGTTACGATGAGATGTTAGAAGTTATTAGTCTTTGTGTACCCTCTGAAGCTAACCACTTATTAGAATTAGGGTGTGGTACAGGTGAATTAACTTTAAAACTATTGCAAAGATGTCCTAACGCCAAATTAATTACCTTGGATTATTCACCGCGAATGGTAGCTACTACTCAAGCTAAAATTACCGCTAATGGCTATCGAGATCGTTGTCAAGTCTTACAAGCTGATTTTGGGGAGTGGGCTGATGGTAAACTTGAGTCAAATATTGGGACTGATTTTAACGCTTGTGTCTCCTCTTTAGCTATCCATCATCTTAGTGATGAAATGAAACAACAATTATTTAATTGTATCGGTAAACATCTCCAACCAGGAGGGTGTTTTTGGAATGGCGATCCTATTTTACAAGAATCCCCTGTATTAGTTGACATCTATGAAACAATGAGAACCAATTGGACTCAACAACAGGGTATCAATAGGGAAGAAGTTAGAGGTAAACTAGGACAAACTCAACCCTATGGTTATTCAGGACAAGATCGCTTAGCCACCTTAGCCACCCATTTTAGTTTACTAGATTGCGCTGGTTTTAAAGTAACCGCTGTACCTTGGAAATACTTTGGTTTAGCTGTCTTTGGTGGTTGGATTTAACCAGTAGTGGGGGTATTACCCCACTTACTTTAAGAAGCTGTAACAGAAGTTTGAGGTTTAGCAAAAATCATCCGTCCTGCCGAAGTTTGTAACGCTGAAGTAACGATTACTCTAGCTTCTGCACCAACGTAGTTGCGTCCCTCCTCAACTACTACCATTGTACCATCTTCTAGGTAACCAATCCCCTGAGTGGGTTCTTTCCCTTGTTTAATGATTTTAATGTCGATGGGATCTCCTGGTAAATAAATAGGTCGCATCGCTTGGGCTAAATCATTAATATTGAGAATTTGCACCTTTTGCAGATTGGCAACCTTACTGAGATTATAATCGTTAGTCAGTAAAGTACCGTTGATTTCTAAGGCTAGGTGTACTAACTTAGCATCGACAGTAGCAATGTCATCATAATCTACAGGGTTGATAATAATTTGTTGCGGGAAAGCGTCTTGGATACGATTGAGGATATCTAAACCTCTTCTCCCTCTGACTCGTTTTTGATCGTTATTGGCGTCAGCGAGTTGTTGTAACTCTTGGAGAACAAATTGAGGTATAATTATTTGTCCTTCGAGAAACCCTGTGTTGAATAACTGTTCGATACGTCCATCAATTATGCAGCTAGTATCTAGTACTTTAGAGGTAGCAGGTTCAAGAGTTCCCTCAGATACTAGAATTGATTGCATGCTATTAGGGTTAATAATCCTTAAAAAAGCGCGACCATGAGTATCCGCTAGACTAATTCCCAAGAAAGCGAACATAACGCTACCTAAAATCGCCATTAAGGGTTTAATAAAAGCGAATTCTTGGGGTATGGGGAGTAGAAAAATAGGCGCTAACATTAAGTTGGCTAACAGTAAACCGATGACTAACCCTACAGCGCGAGTTAAAATTACCTCAATGGGTGTGTGGCGTATCTGGGCTTCAAGACGACGGTAACTGGTTTGCGCGACTAAACCTACTCCTAAACCAATCATAGCAGCAAAGCCCGCCGTTACTAAACGAAGTGCTTCAAGATTAGAAACTTCTGCTAAAACTGAGTCAGGAAGTAATTTAACGCTGTCAAAACCGACACCGCCTCCTGCTATGATAAAGAGAATAATAATGATTGCGTCTAGCATATTTGCCATCCAATAGTTATATGGTTGCTAAAAAACTTGTCTGAGTCTTCTGATTGTCTCTATTATAATTGAACATGGTTAGGGAAATTAACACCAAGAATGTATGATTAATGAATCATGTTTAGCTTTAGAGATTCCTCAAGCAGCTTATATACATATCCCTTTTTGTCGTCGTCGTTGTTATTATTGTGATTTCCCCATCTCGGTTGTGGGAGTAAAAGCTTTACCTGACGAGTCAGAGATGATTCGAGAATATGTAGAAGCTATAGGTAAAGAAATAAATTTTCTTGATGTTGGAGATAAACCCCTAACTACGGTTTTTTTTGGTGGAGGGACTCCCTCTTTACTATCGATTTACAATCTAGAATATATCTTAACAAAATTAAACCAAAAATTGGGCATAGCTCAAGGTGCGGAAATTTCCCTAGAAATAGATCCTGGTACTTTTGATTTAGCTAAGCTACAAGCTTATCAAGAATTGGGGATTAATCGTCTAAGTTTAGGTGTACAAGGGTTTCAAGCTAAATTATTAGAAACTTGCGGACGATCGCATAATCTAGAGGATGTTGTCGAAGCGATCGCTCTAATCCAGAATATAGGAACATTTAACTTTAGTCTAGACTTAATTTCGGGTTTACCGAACCAAACTTTAGCAGATTGGGAAGAATCATTGACTAAGGCGATCGCGGCTAACCCTGATCATCTTTCCTGTTATGATTTAGTTTTAGAACCGGTTACAGTCTTTGGTAAGCGTTATCAACCAGGAGAACAACCCTTACCTACCGATACTACCACAGCCGCCATGTATAAACTAGCACAACAAATGCTTACCACTGCGGGTTATCAACATTATGAGATTTCTAATTACGCTAAACCAGGTTATCAGTGTCGTCATAATCGGGTTTATTGGGAAAATCGTCCTTATTACGCTTTTGGTATGGGAGCAGCTAGTTACGTCAATGGGGTTCGTTTTACTCGTCCACGCACTCGCCGAGAATATTATAACTGGTTAGAGTCCAATTGTCCTATGGAATCAGAGCCTCTTAGAGAGTCTGATCGGGTTTTAGAAACCCTGATGTTGGGTTTACGCTTAACTGAAGGAGTAAAGCTCTCATCCTTCTCTAATCCGATTCGCGAGATTATCCTAGAGACTGTTTCTCCTTATTTAGAAAAAGGATGGGTAGAAATTGTTGATCAGAGAATGAGGTTACAAGACCCCGAAGGTTTATTATTTTCTAATACCATCCTCGCTAGTTTATTTGCCAGATTAGACTATTAAGATAAGATTAAGGAATAATGACAGTAACAGCAGCAACAGCGATCAACATATCGGCATTTTTATCATTTAGAGAAGCAATGGCTCTACCTTCGACGATCATACCACCTTCACTCAGGGTAAGGGTTTTTTGACCAAAAGGAAGTACTCCTAGTACCTCTTCTTCTCTAACTTGATTAGCATAGGGTACAGCTACTTTAACTTCTACAATCATTTGCTCGGGATGATCTAAACCTGCGACTTCCCAAACTCCTGGTAAAGCGTTATGAGCGATCGCGTTACGTACTGCTCTAGCCGCAGCTGTGGTAGGATCTTGTCCATGTTGATCCACTCCCATACCCATTTCAATAATTAAGCGTTTTTGAGTCATAAAGAAGATAAGATTTGAGCGTGATGACGGAGATGATCGCCAATAAAACTAGCTACCATAAAGTAACTATGGTCATATCCTGGTTGTAAACGCAATTCTAACTTTTGTCCTGCTTTTTGACAAGCTTCTTGAAATACTTCGGGTAATAATTGTTGCTCTTGATAAAATTGATCAGCTGTACCCTGATCTATGAGTATAGTAGTAGGCAGTTGATTTTTGCTCACTAATTTAGATGCGTCATAATTTTCCCAGAGACTAGGATCTGATCCCAAATAGGTAGTAAAAGCTTGTTTTCCCCAAACCCCAAGAGAGGGAGCAGTTATAGGCGCAAAAGCTGAAACCGAGAGATATTGATTAGGATTGCGCAAAGCGGCGACTAAGGCGCCATGTCCTCCCATAGAATGTCCGAAAATACCTTGTTTTGTGGGAATAATGGGGAAGTTAGCTTTAATTACTGCTGGTAATTCTTGGGTTAGATAACTGTACATCTGATAATAATCACACCAAGGGGAGATGATAGCATCTACATAAAAACTAGCACCAGAGCCAAGGTCGAAGCGATCGCTTTCTCCTGGTATTCCCGTGTCACGAGGACTAGTATCAGGAGCAACTATAATTAAACCATGTTCAGCGGCGTATCTTTGCGCACCGGCTTTAACCGTAAAATTTTCAGGAGTACAAGTCAAACCAGAGAGATAATAAAGTACTGGTAATGTTTGCTGGAGGGATTGAGGAGGTAAAAAGATGGAAAAAGACATATTACTATTACAGCAGTGGGAATAATGACGGTAATAGGCGAGGTTACCTCCAAAACAAAGATGTTCACTTACTAGATTAAGTTGAGACGACATTAGTTAATAATTCCCTCTAAAGATAGAACAAAGTTAGGCAAAATAGCTTCGCCTGAGAGTTCACTAGGATTATGCAGAACCTGTTTAGCTTGTGAAGGACGATAAATTTCTACCTGTTTATTATAAGGATCAATTAACCAACCTAAACTAATTCCATTATCAATATATTCTTGCATTTTTGCCTGTAACGAGGTTAGATTATCACTTTGACTACGTAACTCAGTCACAAAATCGGGACAAATTCGGGGAAAACCTTCTCTAGCAGTTTTCGGCAAAAGTTGCCAACGAGAGGATAATATCCAAGCTGCATCAGGGGAGCGTAATGCGCCGTTAGGAAGTTGAAACATAGTAGATGAATCAAAAGCAACTCCTGTAGCGTTTAACTCAGCCCAGATACCTAAACGCATCGTTAATTTTTGGTTACGTATTCCACTTTCTCCACCTGTAGGAGACATAATAATCAAATCTCCCTGAGCATCAAGTTCTAATTTAGTATCGGGATTAGCGACGCACAATCGATAAAACTGTTCAGGGTTAAGGACAATTAGAGGTTTGAGATTAAGTGTGATCATTGCTAGAAAGTAACTACGGTGCGAATCGACTCCCCACGGTGCATCAAATCAAAAGCATCGTTAATTTTTTCTAAAGGCAAAACATGAGTAATCAAATCGTCGATATTGATTTTACCCATCATATACCAATCAACGATTTTAGGGACGTCAGTTCGACCACGCGCACCCCCAAAAGCTGTACCTTTCCAGACTCTACCTGTAACCAATTGAAAAGGACGGGTTCTGATTTCTTCTCCTGCACCTGCAACGCCAATAATGGTGCAAACACCCCAACCCTTGTGACAACATTCTAGAGCTTGACGCATTACATTAACGTTACCGATACATTCAAAAGAATAATCAGCTCCTCCCTTGGTCAAATCTACTAGGTATTTAACTAAATCTCCCTCTAAGTCTTGAGGATTAACGAAATGAGTCATACCAAATTTAGTAGCTAATTCTTGTTTACTAGAGTTAATATCTACCCCCACAATCATTTCAGCCCCTACCAGACGCGCACCTTGAATCACGTTTAAACCAATTCCCCCTAATCCAAAGACTACTACTTTAGATCCTGGTTCGACTTTCGCGGTATTAATCACCGCACCTATTCCTGTGGTGACACCGCAACCAATGTAACAAACCTTCTCAAAGGGTGCATCTGGGTTGATTTTGGCTAGGGCTATTTCTGGCAATACTGTATAATTAGCAAAGGTGGAAGTCCCCATATAGTGATAAATTTTCTCCCCATTTAAGGAAAACCTGCTTGTACCATCTGGCATTACTCCCTGTCCTTGGGTTAACCGAATCGCTTGACAAAGGTTGGTTTTAAAGCTTAAACAATATTCACATTGACGACATTCGGGGATATAGAGGGGAATAACATGATCCCCAGGTTTGAGACTGGTTACCCCTGGTCCAACTTCTACGACTATTCCTGCTCCTTCGTGTCCTAAAATAGCGGGAAAGATTCCCTCTGGATCTGCTCCTGACAAGGTATAAGCGTCAGTATGACAGACTCCTGTGGCTTTGATTTCTACTAGTACTTCTCCTGCTTGGGGGGGATCTAGTTGTACTGTTTCGATACTCAGGGGTTGTCCTGGACCAAAGGCGATCGCTGCTTTTACTTCCATACTTTCTTACATTGACTCCTAGACTTGATGTTAGGCTAAAACATCTTTTCCTAGCTCTATTGTTACAGTTCTTGACATTTTGATCAGAGAGTGAAAAAGGAAGGGTAATATAACCTAAAGTGGAGCTTGCTATTATCCACCGTTTAACTTAACAAAAAATCAGTGAGAGAAAGTTATGACAGAACTTACAGGACAAACTCCTAAATTTGGCGGTAGTACTGGTGGTTTATTATCTGCTGCTGACAGAGAGGAAAAATACGCGATCACTTGGACTAGTTCTCAAGAGCAAGTTTTTGAAATGCCTACAGGTGGGGCGGCAATTATGCACGAAGGTGAAAATCTTCTTTATTTTGCTCGTAAAGAACAATGTTTAGCACTCGGTACTCAGTTACGTACCAAATTTAAGCCCAAAATGGAAGACTATAAAATCTATCGCGTTTATCCCAATGGTGAAATACAATATCTTCACCCCGCTGATGGTGTTTTCCCTGAAAAAGTTAACCAAGGACGGGAATATAACGGTAAAATCGAGCGCAAAATTGGTAACAATCCTGAGCCTGCTACCTTGAAGTTCTCGGGTAAAGCTCCCTACGAAGTGTAGTCAATCAATTAGTAATTTCTTCCCCTTCCTGATCGGGATGGGGATTTTTTTGTCCCTTAATATTTATAGCGCTACTTGAGTTAGGGAACTCTACAAAAGGGAGGAGGAAGAGATGGGGGAGTGTGGGAAGAATGAAGGTTGCTGCTTTTGTTTCCACCACTTGATCATGCTCTCACTGTACAATTCGATAAGCGATCGCCCTTATTCCCTAGTGCTATATATTTGAAACTAAAGCTAAGTCGGGAAAATCCACTCTTGACAGTGGACTTTCCAGTGTGTTTTGATTAGATGTTAGAATCAATTTGAGCTTATTTTTGGTTCAAAGACGGGACAACAACCATCGGGTGTAACCTTAAATCCATATAGGGGAGATGCTTGATTCCAACAGCGTTGACCCCTAAAATAATAACAAGTATTGCAACAATCGATATCAGTAGGTTTTTTACCTTGATTGCTTTGTTGGACTAATTCTCTTTGAGATACACCCCTAATAAGTAACTCTTCTCCTTGCCAACGTGCTTCTACGATACCAGTATCAGAGAAACTCAACCAACGAGGATCGCTAGTAATTTGTTGGGGTAGAGTGATGGTGACTTGAGAGTTATCTTCGTTTAATTCTCCTTCGTATTGGTTTTGACGGGGTATGGTAGGTTGAATAAATTTTTCCCCTAGGGGTAAATCCACTAAAACATTTTGATTGGGGGAGTGTAATTGATAACGGTTTTGTAACTCTTCTAAACTAGTTAAATCCCCTAGATAATTAGGTGATCCGTGGACAAAGATGATATGCTGTGGTCGAAGGTTATGGATTAGTTGAATGGTATTGCGACTATCGCTGTGTTCAGCTAGTAGGTAAGTGTCTAATTTCAGGTTATCTCTGGTTTCTGCTAGTTGGGCTAAATCTTCTGTATAATGTTGTTGGGGAACTAAGATTAACCAGTTACCAGAGTGACAATAATTCAGCCAATCACTTTGATAATAAGCGACGACAATTGAGGGATTTTGACCTAGGTTAGGAATCTGTTGAGGAGATAATTGACCCATTCTTGGACATACTCTATCATCCCAGAATAAGGGTTGATGTTTAGCGAAATTTTGCACAGTAGAAGGTAAATAGGGGAGAATCTCCAGATATTGGTTACAAGCGATCGCTACTCTTTGATCTACCCAAATATCAATATCTTTCCCTGTGAATAAATAATGCGATCGCAGTAATTTGAGAATTTCTTGGGCTAAACCTAATAGAGGAACAGGTAGTAAAATACTTCTATTGCTATCAATCCCTTGTTTAAGAATTTCCATTAGGTGTTTTTCCTGTTGACGTCGATGGGGATGACGAGAAGTACCATAAGTTCCTTCTACAATTAACACATCGGGATTAATTCCCCTGATAGTATCTAGAGATAATCCTTCTACTAGTTGTAAATTGGAGAGACAAAAATCACCCGTATAAAAGATTGTATAAGTACGTATAGGAGTTTTATACTTTAATAATATACAAGATGCTCCAGGTAAATGTCCCGCGGGGAATAATTCTACTGACAGATGTTGATTAAGTTGCAAAGGCGATCGCCATGGGATAGTCTGACATAAATTGGGGGGAACTTCTGAAGTTAACCAATTGAGAGGGAGGAGTTTAGCTGTGACTTCACTAGCGTAAATAGGGATGTCAGGATAAGCTTGATGTAGTGCTAATATACCTTGAGCGTGGTCACTGTGAGCATGACTACAGATTACCCAATCTGCGGGGGTTTTATCCTCTCTGAGTAATGATTCTATCGTTTTTAAACCGCAATCGAGCAAAAGACGATACGTACCGAAATTGATTAATAAACAGAGTCCTTCGGTACTGTTATGACCTACACCATAGGTATAGCAAGATAGCTGATGTTGGGCAAGGGTCATAAATCGGTAGAATGTTAATTATCACCTTTTGAGCTAATATTGTACACTGCTGTTAACCTAACTAATGAGAGATCAACAACAACAACTTAACTTAAATTGGCTAAAACGCGGAACTGTCGAGATTTTTCCCGATCAACCCGAAGAAAATTTAGTTAACATTTTGCAACAAAGCGATCGCCCTTTGCGGATTAAACTAGGGATTGATCCTACAGGAACACAATTACACTTAGGTCATAGTATCCCTTTTCGCAAATTGAGAGCTTTTCAAGACGCAGGACATACAGCTGTGGTTATTATAGGGGATTTTACCGCCAGAATTGGTGATCCAACGGGAAAATCAGAAGTTCGTCGTCAATTAACCCCAACAGAAGTACAAGAAAATGCTCAAGATTATCTCAATCAGTTAAAACCAATTCTCGATTTTGACAATCCAGAAAGGTTAGAAATTCGTTATAACTCTGAGTGGTTATCGAAGCTAGATTTAGGAAAGATTCTAGAGTTATTATCTACTATGACTGTTTCCCAAATGCTAGCTAAAGAGGGTTTTTCCCAACGTTATGAACAAGAAAACCCGATTTTTCTCCACGAGTTTCTCTATCCTTTGATGCAGGGTTATGATTCAGTAATGGTAGAAGCAGATGTAGAATTAGGGGGAACTGATCAAAAATTTAATATCGCTGTTGGTCGTGATTTACAACGTCATTTCGGTAAAAAACCTCAATTTGGTCTATTATTACCTATCTTGGTTGGTACAGATGGAGAGCAAAAAATGTCTAAATCTCTCCATAATTATGTAGGTTTAACCGAAGATCCTCTCTCGATGTACTCTAAATTAGAGAAAACCCCCGATAAGTTATTAAAAGACTATTTTGAGTTATTAACCAATCTTTCCTTAGAAGATCTTCCCGATAACCCTAGAGAAGCGCAAAAACTTTTAGCATTGAACATAGTTAGTCAATATCATGGGGAAAATGCAGCAATTCAAGCGCAAACTAACGCGATGGAAATAGTCTTAGGAGGTAAAACCGCTTCCACAGAAGGGATTAAGGAATATTCTCTGTCTGAAGTCAAATTCCCTGTGAAGCTATTTTATCTGTTAAGTGCGAGTGGATTATGTCAAAGTAGCGGTGAAGGGAGAAGACAAATTCAAGGAGGTGCTGTAAAATTAGATGGCGATCGCCTGGATCAGGTAGAGACGACTTTTGCTACTCCCGAGGAATTGTGCGATCGCGTTTTACAAGTAGGTAAAAAGAAATTTGTGCGTTTAGTACCATGAGTAATAATCTCGATAAAATTATTGTACCTTTAGACGTACCTACTCTAGAAGAAGCGATCGCCCTAGTTGATCTTCTTCCTGAAGTCAGTTTCTGGAAAGTAGGTTTAGAACTCTTTGTCGCTACAGGTCCTGTTATTCTAACTAAACTCAAAGAGAGAGAAAAACGGATTTTTCTAGACCTAAAATTACACGATATCCCCAATACTATAGCTGGTGCTTGTCGTTGTGCGCAACGTTATCAAGTAGATTTACTCACTCTCCATATTACCGCGGGGAGAAAAGCCTTACAAGCCGCTCAAACAGCTTTTGATCCTAGACAACCTATCCCGAAACTATTAGGAATTACCCTGTTAACTAGCTTAAACTCTCGTGATTTAGCCTTTGATTTAGGAATACCCCTAGAATTACCCGAATACGTCTTAAAAATGGCGCTTTTAGGTCAAGAAGCTGGTTTAAATGGGGTAGTTTGTTCACCCCAAGAAGTCCAACAACTTAGAGAAAGCTGTAACCAAGACTTCTTATTGGTTTGTCCTGGAGTAAGACCAAAATGGTCAAAATTAAGTCAAAATGATGACCAGAGTAGAACTCTAACACCTTCAGAAGCGATTAAAGCAGGTGCTGATTATTTAGTGATTGGACGTCCTTTAACTCAAACCACTAACCCTCAAATAGCGTGGGAAAATCTTCAAGCTGAGTTAGCGGTAATCTAGATGTTTAAAACAGTTATCCAGGCTATGATTATCTTATTAGGGATTAATCTCATGACTATACCTAGTCATTCTCAACCCATTTGTACTGAAGATATCAACCAACTGACAAAACAACTGTTAGAAGACTTACCCAACTATACCAATAGAGTTATACGCAGTGGACAACCTTTAGATATTTCTAATCTACAAATTCGTCATATCATAGCGGTATCTCAACCAGAATTTCAACCTTTACCCTTACCTCAACTTCAATATACTAGAGTCTTTGACGATTCACCCACACAAATATTTTTTACCACCCTAGAGAGAATATATGTACAAAATCGAGGAGTAGAAACCCAAGGTTTCCATTGGTTATTTTTAGTAGAAACTCAACAAGGGTGGGATTTTTTCTTTTTACTTTCAGCTAATCAAACCGATCAACTACTCACCCCACCCCGTGAAAGTAATCAAAGTGCGATCGCTTCTGCTATTCGTCTCTGGTTAAGGGATTATCAATCCTCTTGTTTATAGAATACTATCAGATAAACCATTGAGTCCATAAACATCCTCTGTCGATTCCATGGGAATCCAAGAATTGCTGTTATTATTTCTACCCAATTGATCAGAGTTAATAATTTCCTCAGATAAAGAACTTATTCGGGAACTATTACTACTAGTCTCAATTTCAATGCTATAGTTTAACTCATCTTCACCACTATTAAGTTTAGAAAAACCTACATGAGCAAAGTAAGTACCTCGTGGTACTGTATCTGTGAGAACTTCTCTACCTCTTTGATGATCAGAGGTTTCGATGAGATCGTCATCTCTGTCTAATACCCCATTATTATTATCGTCTTGATATAGTTCTAGGGTAACTGAACCATTAAAAGGACGCGCAGATATTCTGATTTGTTCTCTACTATTTAGTTCAATCTTGTAAATATCGTGTTCAAATTCATTAGGAATCAGAAAACTTTCATTACTATAACTACCTCGACGGAATTCTACTTCATAATTAGTAGCTTTTTCCTCAAATAATAAAGGTGGTCTAGAATTATTATTGCTATTGGTGTCTATTTCTATCTCGTAATTTAACTCGTCTTCCCCACGATTAAGTCTTCCTAAACCTACGTGAGTAAAATAAGTACCTTGTGCTAATCTATTATTGAGAGACTGATTTCCACTGGTATTAGATCTATCGATACGTTGATCATCTCTATCTAGTCTTCCATTATTATTGCTATCTTGATAAAGTTCTAAGTCAACACGTCCACCATTGGGAAAAACATCGATATCTACATTAGTTCTGCGAGTTAGTTCAAAAGTATAAATATCGTGTTCAAATTCATTAGGAATCAGAAAACTTTCATTACTATAACTACCTCGACGGAATTCTACTTCATAATTAGTAGCTTTTTCCTCAAATAATAAAGGTGGTCTAGAATTATTATTGCTATTGGTGTCTATTTCTATCTCGTAATTTAACTCGTCTTCCCCACGATTAAGTCTTCCTAAACCTACGTGAGTAAAATAAGTACCTTGTGCTAATCTATTATTGAGAGACTGATTTCCACTGGTATTAGATCTATCGATACGTTGATCATCTCTATCTAGTCTTCCATTATTATTGCTATCTTGATAAAGTTCTAAGTCAACACGTCCACCATTGGGAAAAACATCGATATCTACATT